>JALZCF010000688.1 GCA_030863245.1 Chloroflexota bacterium | reverse complement strand
CCCTCAGTCGAGGGCGCCTAGGCTCTTTCGAGGAGGATGTGGCTATGGTTGAGGGGATGGATGAAGGAGTGCCGCGGTTACACTCTCTATCTGGTCGCTGGATGGTGCTCCGGGCGCGATGCTTCAGAGCGGGAAGGCATACCCTTGGGTCGACGTTCCACTGACATCTTGACAGCGGTTCGTTCTTGACCATCGATATCGATTTCCACAAAAGAAGGCACGCAGACGACGTCGATGCCGTCTTCTGCCAGATATCCCCGTGCAATGGCGATGGCCTTGACAGCCTGATTGACCGCACCGGCACCAATGGCCTGTACGTCCGCTGGAGTCCCCCCCCGGATAACGCCGGCGATGGCGCCTGCAACCGCGGTGGAGCGAGAGGTAGCTGACACTTTAAGGACTTCCATGGTTGTCCTCCTAAGAATAGGGGATGGCAGAACGATGAAACTTCTCGATTGGAATGCTTGGCTCCTCATGAGGGGAGCCACAGGACCGTACAAGCAACGTAGCGCCCATATACGTTCAGTGTAACACAGGTACAAATCGCTTGTCTAGGGGGTAAGGAAAATTGGTCAGGATCAGGTAACCAAACGGCGCTTCCAGGGTGGAGGCGCCGTTTTATCCTCGAGGGGCGCTCGTTACTTCGCGTACTCGACCGCCCGGGTCTCGCGTACGACAGTCACCTTGATCTGCCCTGGATACTCCATCCCCTCCTCGACCTTGCGGCTGATCTCACGGCTGAGCTGGAGCGCTCCCAGGTCATCCACCTCATCAGGACGCACGATGATGCGTATTTCTCGGCCTGCCTGTATAGCGTATGCCTCCTCCACGCCGGCGAATTGATGGGCAATATCTTCCAAGGATTTGACGCGCTTGATATAGGACTCCAACGTCTCGCGTCGTGCACCGGGTCGAGCACCACTGATGGCATCCGCAATTTCGACAATGACTGCCTCAATGCTCTCCTGCTCCACTTCATGATGGTGGCTAGCAATCGCGTTGACCACCTTTGGGTTCACGCCGCAGCGCTGCGCGATCTCGGCCCCGATAAGGGCATGTGGGCCTTCTACCTCGTGGGTCACGGCCTTGCCGATGTCGTGTAGCAAAGCACCTTTCTTGCAGACCTCAACATCCGCTCCGAGCTCGGCAGCCAGTAAGGCAGCAATCTGACTCGCCTCGATAGCATGATACCACTGGTTCTGCCCGTAACTTGTGCGAAACTTCAACTGTCCGAGCAGCTTGACCAGCTCAGGATGCAGGCCACGTACCCCTGCTTCGTACACGGCCTCCTCACCCGCCTCACGAATCGTGGTGTCAATTTCAGCACGTGTATCCTCCACGACCTTTTCAATGCGAGCGGGATGAATGCGTCCATCTGCGACCAGCCGGTTGAGTGCAATACGCGCCACCTCACGGCGTACCGGGTCGAAGCTGGAGATGATGACGGCTTCCGGCGTGTCATCGACTACCAGGTCCACACCGGTCGCTTGCTCGATCGCGCGAATGTTTCGTCCCGAGCGTCCAATTATCCGACCCTTCATATCGTCACTCGGAAGTTCCACCGTCGACACTACCAAGTCGGCCACCACATCGGTCGCGACGCGCTGCATGGAACTCACGATAATCTCGCGCGCACGCCGCTCTGCAATCGCGCGCGTTTCCATCTCGACCTCTCGGATGACGCGTGCCATATCTTGGCGAGCTTCTTTCTCTGTCTCTTCCAAGATAAGCCCGCGCGCTTCCTCACGCGTCAGCTCAGCGATGCGTTTCAGGGTTTCTTCCTGCTCCGCGATCAATTCTTCGACATGTTGTTCCCGCTTATCGAGATTCTTACTTCGATTCTCTAGGTTTTGTTGTCGGCGCTCCAGCTTCTCAAGTCGGTTATCAAGTCGTTCGCGCGCCTCCTGG
This sequence comes from Chloroflexota bacterium, assembly GCA_030863245.1. Lineage (GTDB taxonomy): Bacteria > Chloroflexota > Anaerolineae > Ardenticatenales > Ardenticatenaceae > JALZCF01. The sequence continues at coordinate 5,914 of JALZCF010000688.1, read as the reverse complement.
ACGCGGCGTTCCTCGCCCTGCAACTCTCGACGGCGTCTTTGCTGTTCGGCCTCAATCTCATCGCGTAGTTGTACTGCTTTCTCTTTGGCCTCTACCTCCAGTTGCCTGGCCTGTGTTTCTGCCTGAGCCAGGATCGTGCTTGCTTGTGACTCGGCTTGGCGAATGATCTCCTCGATCTCCGGTTGGCGTCGGTTATACCCTATCCGGTAGCCGACGTAAGCAGCAACAGCAGCCAGCACCAAAGCAGCAATAGCCACGGCTAACTCAACCATGGATGCTCTCCTATTTAGTTGTACTGACCCTAACGAACCTTGTTAAAATAGCCGGGGTAAAGGTACGGCGCCCTATTACCTGATTAATATTACAATCTTCATAAGGGCCAGGAATGGATCAAAATGCAAGCGGATCGTCCTCGCGCTCTTGCCAGAGCCGCTCGCTCACCTGTTGAATGACGTCCCAGTTAAAACCGCGACGGCCAAGGTAGCCGGCCAGTTTCTGCTTAAACTGCCAGGGATCGTCGATAGCTTGCAAGCGAGACATCTTCTTGAGCGCGACACGATAGGCACTTTCTACTTCATCTAGCTCCGATTGCGCCAATACCTGATCAATGATTGTCTCATCTACGCCTTTCTGGCGCAACTCATACCGGATAGCTCTTTCCCCACGTGGGCGAAATGCTTCTCGGTTCTCAATCCAATACGTCGCGAAAGCGAAATCATCAAGCAATCCCAGCTCGGTGAGACGAGCCAGGATCTGATGACTGTGATGTTCCGCTACCTCTTTCTTCATGAGGTACCGTTCCAACTCCCCGCGGCTCCGTGGTCGACGACTAAGGTAGTCTAACGCGCGAGTGTATGCCTTCTGATAGCTATCTGCCTGTTGTAACTCGGCGACCTGCTCGTCAGTGAGCGACTGTCCCACCTGCAGGTGTACCGCCTCTTGTAGCGCCAGCCCAAAGGCAAACTCACCATCCAGGTAAACGTTGACACGCTCCCTGTTCCGCTTCTGCATGACAAGGCGAGTGATCACCCTCACGATCAGCTCTTGGTCCTTCGCCGTTTCTGGTTGCGCTCCATCTCCAACTCGCGCATGCGTGCCTCGTCAATGCCAAAGTGATGGCCCAACTCATGGATCACGGTGTCAGCTACCTGCTGTCGTACCTCTTCCTCGTTTCCACAGATTCGCTCGATGGGCCGCTGGAAGATGGTAATCTTGTCTGGGAGTACCTGCCCATAATATGTCCCACGCCGTGTGCGTGGGATGCCTTCATACAGCCCAAGCAGGCTCTGTCGGCTCCGCAGCCCAACCGAGGCAAGTTGCTTCGGCGTTGGCCACTCGGCTACGACCACCTGTACGTTATCCATCAGGCGGTGGAACTCATCCGGCAGCTCGTCGAGCGCCTCGGCGACCAATTGTTCGAATGTTTCGGTTTCCATAATATTCAATTATACATACAGTAGTAGCACGACGCGAATCTTCTACCCGGCACAGGGCGAATTCCATAGGTAGCGGAAGTAAAAGCCAGAAAACAAAAGAGGCCGCGACTCCAGTCGCGGCCTCTTTTAACAGATGACGAAAGCGGGTTAACGGATCTCGGCCTTCGCGCCAGCCTCTTCCAAGCGAGCCAAGGCCTCATCGGCCTCTTCACGGCTGACACCTTCCTTGAGGGTGGTGGGCGCTTCCTCCACCGCGGCCTTCGCCTCGCGGAGGCCTAGGCCCGTCAGCTCACGAACTGCCTTGATGGCCTGAATCTTCTGGGCGCCGCCCTCGACCAGAATCACATCAAACTCGGTCTTCTCTTCGACGGCCTCTTCGGCAGCGCCAGCGCCGCCAGCCGCCGCCACCGCGACAGGTGCCGCAGCGCTCACGCCCCACTTATCCTGGAGTCGCTTCGAAAGCTCTGCAGCTTCCAACAAGGTTAATTGGTCAAGTTGCTCGACAAGAGCGTCTAGATCAGCCATTTTGATAATTCCTCCTTAGGAATGAAGTTGTGCTTTTGAATGTAGAAGTTGCTATAGTTGAGGCCAGATGCTTACTCACTTTGACCCTCTTCGGAATAGACGTGCAGGACCTGAGCGATCTCGCGCATGGGCGCGGTGATCGTGCTGAACAGTTCCTGTGCCGGCCCCTGAATGATGCCGACGAGCCTAGCAAGGATTTCCTCACGAGAAGGCAGTTCAGCCATTCCCTCAAATCCGCGGACATCGACTATATCCCCACCGACGATACCACCCTTGACGGTGATCTTCTCGTTGTTCTCCGCGTACTTCTTCAGTACTTTGGCGGGTGTAACGGGATCCTCGTAGCAGAACAGTACCGCGGTCGGCCCCTCCAGTTGCTCTTCCGGCACGGGCAGGCCCGCCTGCTCCAGGGCCAGGCGGAGCAGTCGATTCTTCGCCACGGTTAGTTCCGATTCGCTCTGCTCGCGTAGTTGCTCGCGAAGCGTTCCGATCTCTGCTACCGTGAGCCCGCGGTAATCTGCAAGATACGCCGCCTGGCTGCGGGACAACTTGTCCGTATACTCAGCGACGTACGCCTCTTTTTGCTGTCGAGTGATTGGCAAGGACGCATCCCTCCTTTCTCTGAAATCAAGCAGGCAACAAAAAAACCTTTGGCCTAACCGACGCAAAGGTTTCGTGTAAGGATCACCAGCGGTGGAATTGCCGCCGACTATCTGACTCGTCCTTTTGCCTCGGCAGGAGATTAAGCCCTTCAGCGCCTGCTGTCTTAAGCATGAGTTGAGCGTTTTCAATTGTCATGCAATGGGGCGAGAAAGATTCCCGCCCCATCATAATTTGTAATTATACGAGTTTTGTGACCGCTGACAAGTTTGACAGCGAGGGTGGCCCTAGCTAAGGCTCTGGTCAACCTTGACGCCAGGTCCCATCGTGCTAGAGAGCGTCAGGCGGCGTACCAGTTGTCCCTTCGCGCCGGGCGGGCGATTCGCGTTGACCGCTTCAAGCAGTGCGTTCAGGTTGTCCACGATCTGCTGGGGCTCAAAGCTCACCTTGCCGATGCCTACATGGATGTTCGCCGTCCGGTCAAGGCGGAACTCCACCTTACCCTGACGCGTCTCCTCAATCACCCGGGGTAGGTCTTCCCCCTGGACAACCGTGCCTGACTTGGGACTCGGCATGAGGCCACGTGGACCGAGGACGCGGCCCAGGCGTCCGACCACCCTCATCATGGGCGGCGTGGCAATGGCGACATCAAAATCCATCCAGCCATCCTGGATCCGACTGGCAAGATCCTCACTCCCCACAAAATCCGCACCTGCTTCCTCAGCGATGCGTGCATCCTCACCTTCAGCGAAGACGAGTATACGGATCCGCTTGCCTGTTCCATGGGGGAGGAGAACGGTACCGCGCAACTGTTGGTCTGCTTTCCGTGGATCCAGAGCGGTACGGATGTGTGCCTCCACCGTCTCGTCAAAGTTGGCAAAGGAAGTTTCCTTCACCAATGCTGCGGCAGCCTGCTTGTCATAAACCTTTGCTTTGTCGACTTTCGCTACCGCTGCCTCGTACTTCTTTCCACTATCTCGTGCCATTCTTTCTACTCCTTGTGGTGCTACGGGTAAACGGCGATTACCCTCCCACTGGTTGATTTACAACATATCGGGTGTTTAGCTGTTTAGTCGGCGACTGTCAGACCCATGCTGCGTGCGGTGCCCTCGATCATCTTCATTGCCGATTCCATGTTGTACGCATTCAAGTCCTTCATCTTCGTCTCCGCAATCTCGCGGATCTGATCGCGGGTCACGGTGCCAACCTTGTTCGTATTCGGCTCACCGGAACCTCTCTCCACGCCAGCCGCCTTGCGCAGCAAGTCAGCGGCAGGCGGGGTTTTTGTGATGAAGGTAAAGGAACCATCCTGAAAGATCGTGATCTCAACTGGAATGATCTGGCCCATCTGCTGCTGGGTCTTGGCGTTGTACTCCTTGCAGAACCCCATGATGTTAACGCCATGCTGACCAAGTGCGGGGCCAACTGGTGGTGCCGGATTCGCTTTCCCTGCCGGGATCTGCAATTTGACGACTGCTTTTACTTTCTTTCCCATGCTCGTTCTCCCTGTGGTCTGGCGAGTGTCTACCACACTCTCCCACTACTATATGTTATCCTTCCAAGAATACGCGCTTACTTATCAAGCGTGACTATGCCCGTTCGACCTGGAGAAAATCTAGCTCGATCGGCGTCTCGCGCCCGAAGAAGCTCACCATCACGCGAACCTTACCCTTCTCGCGGTCGATATCTTCCACGCTCCCGTGGAAGCCAGCAAAGGGACCATCTGTGATCTGAACACTGTCCCCTTCACGGAAGTTGACCTTGATAGTCGGTGCTTCCGCTTCCATGCGCTGGAGGATACGATCCACCTCGGGCTGAGAGAGAGGCGTAGGGTTGTTTCCCATACCAACAAAGCCCGTGACGCCGGGCGTATTGCGCACGACGAACCACGAGTCGTCGTCCAGGATCATTTCGACGAGAATGTAGCCAGGGAAGATGCGGCGCTCAGTCGTACGGCGCTGTCCGCTCTTCAGCTCAACCTGCTCTTCTGTGGGAACAACAACTGAAAAGATACGATCGCTCATCCCCATCGTCTCGATCCGGCTCTCGAGGTTCTTCTTGACTTTATTCTCATACCCCGAGTAGCTATGAATCACATACCACTCGCTGTTGTCCCGTACACTTTCGCCTGTTGTTACTTCGTCGTTGTCCGCTACTGTTTCGTCTAGGGAATCAAGTTCGCGCTCTTCTTCCACGTTGAATCCTTTCTGCTTGCGGTTTCTTACCTGATGGCCGTGAGCAGAAGTTGAACCATCTCTCCGAAGATGAAGTCCAGCAGGCCGAGAAATACACCCATTGCGAGCATCACAGCCAGAACGGTCAGAGTCAGGTTGGTGGCTTGTTCCCGGCTCGGCCAGACGACCTTGCTCATCTCAGCCCGCACTTCTTTGAAATAGCGCGTCGCGGCGCTCTGTTGCTCTTTGGTTTTGGCCATAGCCACGGTACACCTCTCTTTAGATACGCTCTTTACTTGGTCTCGCGATGCGGACGGTGTTGACGACAGCGCGGGCAGTACTTATTCAGCTCTAGGCGCTGTTGATCGTTGCGACGGTTTTTCTGTGTCACGTAGTTACGCTCCTTACACTCCGTGCAAGCAAGCGTAATCACATCTCGAACTTTTTTCTTTGCCATGATGATACCTACTTCTGCAAAATGAGGAGGGGGCCGCGCCAACGGGCCGGCGCCCCTCCTTATCGTCACGTATTAGCACATTATTGAGTTGAACGTTGAATTGGTCAGACGAATTATAACGCTGTTACGTCCAACGTGCTAACGTCTACTCGATGATCTTGGTGATGACGCCGGCCCCGACGGTGCGGCCGCCCTCACGGATGGCGAAGCGCGAGCCCTCGTCCATGGCGACCGGCACGATAAGCTCGACGTTCATCGTGATGTTGTCGCCCGGCATGACCATCTCGACGCCCTCCGGCAGTTGGATGGTGCCGGTCACATCCATCGTGCGCATGTAGAACTGCGGGCGGTAGCCGTTGAAGAAGGGCGTGTGGCGCCCGCCCTCTTCCTTCTTGAGCACGTACACCTCAGCGTCAAACTTGGTGTGGGGCGTGATGCTGCCCGGCTTGGCCAGCACCTGCCCGCGCTCCACCTCCTCGCGCTCGATCCCCCGCAGCAGGCAGCCCACGTTGTCCCCCGCCTGCCCGCTGTCGAGCAGCTTGCGGAACATCTCCACGCCGGTGACCGTCGTCTTCACCGTGGGCTTCAGGCCGACGATCTCGACCTCCTCGCCCACCTTGATCACGCCGCGCTCCACGCGCCCCGTCACCACCGTGCCGCGGCCCGAGATCGAGAACACGTCCTCGATCGGCATCAGGAACGGCTGGTCCACCGGACGCTCC
>JALZCF010000683.1 GCA_030863245.1 Chloroflexota bacterium | reverse complement strand
ACGCCGTCCGGAAAATCATCGAGCAGTTCGGCTGCCACCTGCAGGCTGATGCGGGTCTTGCCCATGCCGCCTGGCCCGGTCACCGTCACCAAGCGCACCGTCTCCCGCTCCAATAACTCCACGAGCGTGGCCAGCTCCTGTTCCCGACCGATGAGGGGCGTCGGCAACGTGGGCAGGTTGTGGGGTCGCGCGCCCAGGCTCTGGAGGGGCGGGAAGTCGGCTGGCAGGCCAGGCACGACAAGCTGGAAGATTTGCTCCGGCTGGGTGAGGTCCTTCAAACGATGTTGCCCCAGGTCGCGCAGGGAAGCGCCTTCCGGAAGCGTGTCGCTCGCTAAGCGGACGGTGGTGAGGGAGAGGAGGGTCTGGCCAGGATGGGCCAAGCTACGCAGGCGGGCACAGCGGTTGACATCGGAGCCGTAGTAATCGCCCACGCGCAGCTCGGCTTCGCCGGTGTGCAAGGCCATGCGCACGCGCAGGGGCGTGGTGGTGGGCCAGGGCTCGGCAAAGAGTGCCTGCTGGAGGGCGCTTGCGGCGCGCACGGCCTCGGTCGCATGCTGGAAGACCGCGAAGCGGCTGTCGCCCTCGCCGCGCGGGCGTACCAGCACCCCGTCATGCTGGGCGATCACCTGCTCGACCAGCGCATCGTGGCGGGTCGTGGCGCGGCGCATGGCGACCGGTTCCTGCTCCCATAGGCGCGTACTGCCCGCAATATCGGTAAATAGGAAGGTCACCGTACCGCTGGGCAGCGGGATGTCACGCCAGGTTGCGAACCCCACCTCTCGCCTCCCTCAGATCAATGTAATGTTTCGCCTTTAGAATTAGTGTCGTTGTCGCGCCATGAGTAATCTTACCTTCCATCACCCATTCTACTGCTTCATGCAACGAGGTTTTGACTATTCTAATAATCTCAGTGCCATCTGGATCGGGTTCAGAGAATTCAAGGCCTCTTGCAAGAAATATGTGACTAGGAGAGGAAACAACGGTTGTAAAGGGATCAATAACGCCAAGATCGATCCACTCATTGGCAACAATTCCCGCCTCTTCTTTCAATTCTCGTCGTGCGGCGTCAAGTTTGTCTTCACCCTGATCGATGCCACCACTAATAGCTTCTATCGTCTCTCGTCCGACTGCATAATGGAATTCCTGGGTTAAATAGACGTTCCCCTCATCGTCCAGAGGAAGCACCGAGACGCCTGGCTTCATCTCTACAACACCAAATATCCCTTCTCTATTGTCGGGACGAATCACCTTATCTTCCCGAACTGTGATCCAGGGATTCTCGTAAACGGTCCTGCTGTCTATGACTGTCCACGGACCTTTTTTGAAGCTCTCAAATTTCTTGTCGGTCATCTTACAAATACTCTATGTATCCAGTAGCGCCACGGCACACTAAAGTGCCTACTACGAACCTTCGCGGCTTGTTTGTGAGGCTTCATACCACAACTGATATAAGTCGTTTGGGCTATGGGTTGCGCTGGCGATCACTCTGGAGGGAGGCATAGTATGCTTCCCATTGCCGGCGTACCTGCTCCTCTGTCACGTCACGGTCATAGCCGGGCGAGATCAAAGGACGGGCACGCTCAACTTTGACCATGACCACGCAGTAGATGCGTCGCGGCGCATCGAAGAGACCCTGCTGCCCGTAAAAGAGAAGCGCCGCCTCGAAGAGCGGCCCCTCGGTCACAACCGTAGCCGTCCCCTTAAAGCGGTATCCTTTGCGGACGAACCAGTCTACCACGTTTATCTCCACCGCCGGGTTATGCGCTAGGTTGGCGATCGTACCCGGCGAGCGCAGGTCGGCGAAGACCAGGTGGTCATCGTCCCAGACGGCGACGGTTCCCTTCGGGGACAGGTTGGGTGTCCCGTCCGGGCAGACCGTCGCCACATAGCCCAGCCGTTGCTCACGAATGACACGCTTCATCTCTTCGGTTAGTACGCCCATCCCACCTCCAGCAAAAACACTCCTTTCAGGTACGTAGAGCAAGAAGCAGGAGTGCCAGTGAAGTAAAGCACGAATAATACCAGTTGTGTTGTGAGATGATAGACAACACGCTAGCGCCTGATGTCATGCTGCTTCTCTAGCCATTGTAGTTTGTCCGGGTTCACCACTGCATAGACGGCTCGCACGCGCCCGCCTGCGATGTCAAGCAGCATGACACCGAAAGGTTTCCCCGCCACGTACCCTACAATCGCTGGCTGTGCATTAATCTCCTCGATCACAACACGACTTTGAGCCGGCAACCCTCGTAAGCCGCCAAGGAGGCCGCGGGCGACCTTGTCTTTACCATGAACCGGCTGGCGGCTCGTCTTGGCCTTGCCACCGCTATCCGCGACAAAGACAATGTCATCCGTCAGGAGGTCCAACAGACCTTGCATATCTCCGCTGGTACTGGCGCGCAGGAATTGCTCGGTGATGCGTTCCTGCTGCCCGCATGGGACATCAAAGCGTGAGCGGCCGTTACCTAAATGCTGCCGCGCGCGGTGCAGGATCTGGCGACAGTTGGACGCGCGCTTACCCACAATCGTAGCAATCTCAGCATAATCGTAGTCAAAGACCTCCCGTAACAGGAAGACGGCCCTTTCCAGCGGGCTGAGGCTCTCTAGCATGATCAGGAACGCGAACGAGAGGGACTCCGCCAGAATGGCGGTGTCGACCAGATGGGGCTGTTGGGCTGTCGGGATGGGTTCTGGCAACCAGGGTCCGATGTATACTTCGCGTTGGCGCTGTGCAGAGCGAAGATGGTCGATGCACAGCCGTACAACGACGGCAGAAAGGTAGGCCCTGGGAGAGAGAACCTCCTCCTCATTCACCTTGATCCAACGCACGTAAGCCTCTTGTACGATGTCCTCGGCGTCCGCCGCGCTCCCCAGCATGCGGTAGGCGATGGAGAAGAGCAGCCCTTGATATTGCTTGAAAGTCTCAGATGTGTTGTCCGCCATTTCCTGCGTCCTCCACCCTGCTTCACCGTGATGGTTGGCCCTTGAGGCCGTCTCCCACCTGCTCCTGCAAACCTCGGGAAGCACGCTCCGAGCGTGCCATCTGTGTAGGTAAGGAGGAAGAAGGCGCCGTCTTCATTATCGATCGTGCTGCAGCACGGGCGCTCGCGAAACTGGCATCAGACAAGAACCCCTCGGGGCCCACCCAGTCGCCCGCCAGGTAGAGCCCTGGCAGCCTGGCTGCCTCTGCGGTAGGTCGCCCTGCAAGACCGCCGCTATGGGCGGTGGGAAGCAGGCCTACCGCCTCGATGCGTGGGAGGTAGACCCGCTTGACGAGTACGTCGCGCCAACCCGGCTGCACTTTGTCAAGTAGTTCTTCCAGCTCGTGCTCGTCCTGCTGAGGGCCGGTGGGATGAGACGGATCCAATTGCTTGAACGTGTAGATCAGCGCGCCTCCTTCGGGGGCGACGCGCGAGTAAAGGGACTGTGTCGACATGAAGCGCGGCCGGTCCAGGTCCTGCACGATGGGGTAGCGGGGGACTGGGAGGTGGCGCAAGGCAACGTCAAGACAGGCGATCTGCATGGGCGTGATGCTGTCAACTATCTTGCCCAGCGCAGGGTAAGCCTCCTCATCGACCAGGCGTCTCGCCTGCCTGGGCGCCACAGCAAGAACCACCGTTGGAGCGGGGATGCGGGTACCGTCACGTAGCCGCACCCCTTGTACCTGGCCGGCTGCATGCTCAACTACTTCGACGCTCG
>JALZCF010000679.1 GCA_030863245.1 Chloroflexota bacterium | reverse complement strand
CCGGATCTACGAGGAGGGCTTCCAGGAGGCGTTGGGGGACCGACTCAGACTCCAAGCTGAGGTCAGGGAGATCCGCCAGGAGCAGGACGGCGTGCGCATCGTTTACCGCGACCGGGCGCAAGATCGCGATCGCGAGGTTACCGGTGATTACTGTGTCTGCGCCATTCCTCTCTCCGTGCTCCAAAACATCCGTGCTGACTTCTCGTCCGAGATGGCCCAAGCGATCCGAGAGATTCCGTACTTCCCCTCCGGTAAGATTGGACTACAAATGCGGCGGCGCTTCTGGGAAGAGGAGGATTGGATCTATGGTGGCATGTCCTTCCTCAACATCCCGGAGATCGATACCATTGCCTATCCTGATTACAACTATCAAGATGAGAAAGGGGTCATCCAGGCCTACTATAACTTCGGTCTGACGGCGATCGAAGTGTCGCGACTGTCGCACGAGGAGCGGGTCGAACTAGCCTTGGAGCACGGCAGCAAGCTACACCCACAATACCGGGACATGTTCGAGACAGGGTTTTCTGTGGCTTGGCACCGAGCCCCATACCTTCTCGGCGCGTGGCCGGATTACTCGGAGCGCACTCGAGAGCAGTATTATCCTCGGTTGCTCGAACCCGATGGTCGCATCTATCTAACAGGCGAGCACCTTAGCTATGTTACAGCCTGGCAGGAAGGGGCAATCCTGGCCAGCTGGATGCAGATCGAAAAACTCCACGAGCGAGTGATGCAGAGTCAGTGAGCCTCCTGGCGTTGCCTTACATCGTGTACTGGCAGCAGAGCTAGTTTAGGTACGAAGCGCAGCAAGATCGGGCAAGCGATTCGGAAAGGATCAAAGCAATGGCGAAACAGAGGAAGCAGCTACTCGTAGGAGTGATCATCATCGGATTACTTACGGCGGCGATCTACCTCTCGAGCGGGAGCGTGGTCGCGGACAATATGGGACAGACGATGAGTCCAAAATCGTCTGGCATGGCAATCTTGACAACCGAACTGCAACAGGCCGGAAGGGAGATGCAGGTTCAAGAAGACTCCCTCGTCCAGCAGGGTGAGGATATCTATAGCTCGACGTGCATTGCCTGCCACCAGGAGGACGGAGAGGGCGTCGGCCCGATCCTGCCACTGGCCGGAAACCCACTCGTCACCGCCGATCGCACGCAAGGGCTCATCAGTGTCGTGCTGACGGGACGCGGCGGCATGCCCCGCTTCGCTGGTTACTACTCCGACCAGGAGATCGCGGCGGTCCTGTCGTACATCCGTCAAGCCTGGGAGAACGACGCAGATCCCGTCACAGCAGAGAGCGTGCAGGCGGTCAGAGAATCCATCCTCGAACCTACGGACGGCGAAGAGGAAGGCGAGGAAGACGAGGAGAGTCAACAGGGAGAAGAAGAAGAGACCGTCGCAAGACCAACGCCCACGGCACGCGATGAGGCAGCAGTGGCAGATATAGTTGGGGACCCATCGCAATTCGTTGATCAAACCGCCACCGTACGCGCCGACGTCGCCGAGGTCATCAACGAGCGGGCATTCCGGCTGACTGCCGATGATGAGGCGATCGTGGTCCTGACAACCAGGCGACTACGTCGGGAGTTGGAAGAGGGCGAGACGCTCCGCGTATCAGGCACCGTCCGCGAGTTCGAGCGCGCTGAGATCGAGGAAGCGATCGGTGCCGAACTGCCCGACGACGTAGCCGAAGAGCTGGAGGGGGAGCCAGTGATCGTGGCAAGCAGTATCCGTGCTCCCCGCTGAGGCGGATCGAACAGCATCCACCACAAGCGCGGCACCGTATAAGAAGGTACAAGCAATCACATGGGCGCAGGAATCGGCGGCTCGCGGATAATGGGCAGCGGGACTAGCATCCCACCACTACCCACTGATCACTGACCACTGATCACTGTTCACTGTCCCGTCCGAGCCCCTGTTCCCGCGCCCATAAAACCGCCTCGACCCGGTTGTGGATTCCAATCTTCTGATAAATCTGTGTGAGATAGTTACGGATGGTCTGCACGGCCAGGTGGAGTTCATCCGCGATCTGAGTGGGATTCTTCCCCTCCGCCAGTAGCTCTAGAACCTGCCGTTCGCGCTCGGTTAGAGTCGAGAGTGGATGGGACGCTGGCGGCCCCTCGCTCCAAGTTGCCATCTTCTCCACGATCGCACGACTGAACCAGCTCCCTCCTGCCTCGATGGTGCGAATAGCCCCCGCTACCACATCGGTCGCCTCATGTTTCAACAGGTAGCCCGCAACCCCCGCTGCGGCCATCTGGCCTACGTAACTATCGTCATCATAGGCACTCACCACGAGAACTTTAATGCTAGGGCAATGCTCGTCGAGAAAGGTAACGATTTCAAGGGGCGTGGGACCCGGCATACTCATATCCAACAACAATATATCGGGCATGAGCTCCTGACAGAGACGCTTCGTTTCCTCCCCGCTAGCCGCCTCACCCACCACCTCTATATCTGGCTCTGCCTCCAGTACAGCCCGAATACCGGCCCGTACCAAAGGATGATCATCCGTCACGATAACTCGGATGGGCTCTGTCATGGCTCTCGTTCACCTTCTCAAGTGGAATCCGCATCACGACTGCTGGCACCTTCCGATCCGCTGATGCACAATTCGCCGTCTGGCACACCCACAACAAGCAAGGTGCTGACCAAGGATTCCTCCTTGGTGACAAGCGACATACGATGTGAATGACTCACACCCTACCACCCATCTCCGTTCACTAATCACTGATCACTAGCCACTGATCACTGCCGTTTCGGATTCCACGCGTCATTCAACCCATCGCCCGCCAGATTCAGTCCCAAAACGGCAAAGGTGATGGCGAGGCCGGGGAAGAGAGCCATCCACCAGGCCGTACGCAGGAAGGTGCGCGCGTTGTTGAGAAGCAATCCCCAACTGACACGATTCGGGTCGCCGAGGCCAAGGAAGCTAAGGCCCGCCTCGATGAGGATCGCCTGCCCCGCCAGCAGGGAGACGGCGGTGATGAGGGCGGGCAGGGTATTGGGCAGGACGTGGCGCCGCAAGATGGTCCCGTCCCGCGCGCCGATCGCTCGGGCGGCCAGCACGAAATCCCGCTCGCGCCACGAGAGTACCTCGGCGCGCATGATGCGCGCAATCATCGTCCACGAGGTGAGCCCGAGGACGAAAATCAGGTTTCGCAGGCCTGGCCCGAAGAAGGCGACCACGAGCACGGCCAGGAAAAAGCGCGGCAGCACCTGGAAGAACTCGGTGAGGCGCATCAGCCCGTCATCCACCAGCCCACCAGTGTAGCCGGAGATGCCGCCGATCAGGCTGCCGATTAGCGCCGCTATCCCCGCTACGGACAGCCCGACAAGAAGCGACGTCCGCGCGCCGTAGAGCACCTGCGTCCAGACATCGCGTCCCAGGTCGTCCGTCCCCATCAGGTGTTCAATGGAGGGTGGTTGCAGGGGCCGCCCCGCCGACCTGAACGGCTCGTAGGGAGTAAGCAGATCAGCAAAAAGGATCATGCCAAGCAGGAGCGACATGAGCATGTAGCCTACCACGCCCGTCCGGCTCCGGAAGTAACGGCGCCCTGTCGTCACTCGTACCGGATGCGGGGGTCGAGGTAGGCATAGGTCAGGTCGGTGAGGAGGTTGGCGAGCAGGACCGTGACGGAAACGAGGAGAAAGAGGCCCATCAGGATCGGGAAGTCGCGGTCAAGTGTGGCGTTCACTAACAGGCGACCGATTCCCGGCCAGGCAAAGACGGTCTCCGTCAGAACTGCGCCGGTCACCAGAAATCCCACCCGTCCGCCGATGACCGTCACCACCGGCAGCAGTGCATTCGGCAGGGCGTGGCCCAGCAGGACGGCGCGCTCCGACAACCCCTTGGCGTAGCCCGTGCGGATGAAATCATCGCTGAGCACTTCCAGCAGGCTGGTGCGCGTGAGGCGCGTGGTGAGTGCGAGCTGCTGCACGGTCAGCGCGGCGACGGGCAGGATCATATGCTCCAACACGTCCCGCACGTGCTGCCACCCCTCGTACCGCTCGCGCGCCGAGGTCATACCCTGTACGGGCAGCCAGTCGAGCCGCAGGGCGAAGAAGAGAATCAACATCTGTGCCAGCCAGAAGACCGGCATGGCGTGGCCGACGAGCGTGAAGGTGCTGATACTGAAATCCCCCACCCCGTGTGCGGGGCGCGCGGGCAGAATGACGCGCGCCCCCCCCCAGCGGGAGGGGAGCATAAACCCCGTGCCCCGCAATAGCCGGGTAGCGGGGCACCGCGCAAA
>JALZCF010000665.1 GCA_030863245.1 Chloroflexota bacterium | reverse complement strand
GAGCAGGATCATCGTCTGGCCCCGCTCGAGGATGCCGAGCCCGTTCGGGCCGATGACAATTCCTGCGAGGATCAGGCCAACGATTGCGGGGAGTCGTACCAGATGAAAGAGCATCGGCACGACCAGGATGATCAGCATGAGCAGCGCCAATATCAGCACTGGATCGGTGACGGGCAACTCAAAATGGGGCATTAACAGGAGTTCACCGTTCTATGAGTGGCGCCGTTCTTCAACACCCTCACGGAGCATTCTTGGCTGCCATAGCCCGCTCATAAACTTGGAGATATCTCCTGGCACTCGTCTCCCACGAGAAGTCTTGTGCCATCGCGCTCTGTATCATCTGGTGCATGTGATGCTTGCGATCAAAATAGGTGCTGACCGCCCAACCGACCGTATAGTAGATGGCCTGCGGGCTGGGAACCGAGAATTTGAAGCCGGTGCCAGCACCCGTCTGCTCGTCGTACTGCTGCACGGTATCCTCCAGCCCGCCGGTGGCATGCACGATCGGCAGCGTGCCGTATTTGAGGGAGTAGATCTGGTTGAGGCCGCAGGGTTCGAAGCGTGACGGCATGATGAAGAAATCGACTCCCGCCTCGATCCAGTGGGCTAGTTCGTTGTGGAAGCCGATATAGCTCCCGATCCATCCGGGGTAGCGAGCAGGAAGCGAACCATAGTATCCCTCCAGGCTATTGTCGCCCGATCCCAGGATCGCAAACTGCACCAGCATGTCATTCACAATCATCTCGATTGCTCCGGCCAGCAGATCCAACCCCTTCTGATCCACAAAGCGACTGACGACACCGATCAGCGGCACGTCGGGATTGACGTCGAGCAACATGCGTTGCTGGAGCTCCCGCTTGCAGATAGCCTTGCCGGAGAGGTCCTCGCGCGAATAGCGGGCGGGAATCAGGGTATCCAAGGCAGGATTCCACTCGCTATAGTCCACCCCGTTGAGGATGCCTACATACCGGTCTCCCCTATTGTTGAGGTATGGAGCCAGACCATGCCCCATTTCAGGCGTGCGGGTCTCCCACGCGTAGGTCGGGCTGACCGTATTGAGCATATCCGCATAGTAGATCCCACCCTTGAGAAAATTGATGTTGCCATGGTCCTCGAACTTGTCGGAGGTGAAGTTACCCCACTGCAGGCCAAGATAGTCGTAATGGAAGGCGTTGTACGTGCCCTGGTGGGCGATATTGTGGATAGTCAGGAGGCTGGCGGCTTGGCCCAAGATGGGGTCGTTCCAGTGCCAGATTTTGAGGTAGGCAGGCGCCAGCGCGCTCTGCCAGTCGTGGACATGGACGATGTCGGGGGCGAAGCCCATATCATGGCACAGTTGGAGCGCCGCCCGAGTGAAGAAGCCGAAGCGGCGAGGGTTGTCCAGATAGTCATTATGGTTGGCATCGTGGTAGAGGCCTGGTCGGTCAAAGTACTTGTCGGACTCGATAAAGAAGAAAGGAACACCATCATGGGTAGTGGTATCTACCGCACACCACTCTTGAGTGTTCCCCATCCATACCCCCAACGGACTGAGAAAGGGGCGCAGGTTGTAGCGCTCGGCGTCGATGTCAGCGTACTTGGGCAGAATGACGATGACATCGTGGCCCATCGCACGCAGCGCCTTGGGCAAAGCGCCCACCACATCCGCCAGGCCACCCGATTTGACGAAGGGAACGCATTCAGAGGCGATCATGACGATGTTGAGTGGTCCGTTCACGGAATAGCTCCTTTTTCTATCAACGAGGTCGCCTGATCCTGCCTGAACAGCAAGGATTGTCAAGTCAATCGCCTATATACTGTTGCACCCTCGCCTGCTTGCCTATCCACTTAGCTCCCGGTATCATCCCAACGGTTGACGATCTCAAGTCAGACTTCGAACCAGAGCAACAGCGAGCACGCGATGCTGCAAATCTTATGATAACTCTTCGAGATCTACTGGCTCCCTACGTCTCTACCGTCGAGGAGGCGATGCGGGAGATGGTCCCTCCGTTAGAGGCACATCCCTCTTTCTGGGGGCAGCTTCACTACCACCTGGGGTGGGCAAACGCCAACTACGAGCCGGAGCGACATCCATCCGGGAAGCGGGTACGCGCTGCGTTCTGCCTGATGAGCTGCGAGGCGCTGGGCGGTGGCGTCGAGCGAGCGATTCCTGCGGCGGTCGCGGTGGAATTGCTGCACGAATTCTCTCTGATCCACGACGACATCGAGGACGGGGATCGAGCGCGCCGCCACCGCCCGACGCTCTGGACGGTGATAGGGCAACCCCAGGCAATAAACGCGGGGGATAGCCTCTTCGCGCTCGCACAACATGCTCTCCTGCGCAGCACGGAGCAGGGCATCCCGGCCGAGACGGTGCTGCACGCCCAGGCGCGCTTCAACGAGGCTGCCCTGGCGCTCTGCTTCGGCCAGCACCTTGACATGAGCTTCGAGCAGCGCGAGGTGGTGACTCCGTCCGACTACCTTGAGATGATCCGGGGCAAGACGGCCGCATTGCTCGCCCATGCCGGCGAGGTGGGCGCGCTGATGGCAGAGGCGGACGAGGCAAGCACCCGGGCGCTGTACGAGATGGGGGAGGCGCTTGGCCTCGGGTTTCAGATGCAGGACGACCTGCTCGGCCTCTGGGGCGATCCACAACGCACCGGCAAGCCTGTCGGGGCAGATATCCGGGCCAAGAAGAAGAGCCTACCTGTTGCCCACGCCCTCAGCCAACCCAACAGCGACCGACTTCGCCAAATCTATAGGAGTGCTATCGACACCGACGAGCAGGTCACGGAGGCTAGACAACTCATCGAAGCTACCGGCGCCCGCGAGTACGTCACCAGGCTGGCCCAACAGCAAACCGACCGTGCCCTCCAAATGCTCACCCGCATCAACGCACCGCCAGAACGACTCGAGCCCTTACGCCAGCTCGTAGAACTGCTCACCCACCGTTCTTATTGAAGCGGAGATAATGTGATCCACAACCGGCACATGAATCATTCCGCATCCCGCAATCCACATTCCGCAATAGAATTATGGCACTCTACAAAGTCAAAGAAGTACTAAACTACGGCGGCTTCTTCGGCGGCGACACGATCAGCGCGATTGTCGAGCCATACGGGGGCGGCGCGGAGCAGGACGTCACCATTGATGAGCACGCGTTTGATAACCTGAAGGATCGTTACAAGGTGCTCGACGGCTTCATCCTAGATTTAGAGATGGATGAGGGGAACGTGACGAACGCACGTATCGTCGCCGCACCAGAACTCCAGCAACTCAAGGAGGCCATCGACCCGGACGCACCGAGCGAGCGGGAGCGGCGCTACCGCGTCTTCGCTTACAAGTGTTCACCAGAAGACATATGGGTGCGCGGCGAGCCAGAGGAACTGGGTGAGGATCGTTACCGGTGTGTGATCTGCGGCACAGAGTTTGCTAGCTAAGCAGACGGTGATTGACACAGCGCCCGACAACGAACACAGAAAGATAACACCGCCCGAGCGAAACGGAATCAGCAGTTTCATCCCCTCCATCACCTGGCTCAGCAGCTACCAGGTAGGGGATCTTGCACAGGATCTGCTTTCTGGCCTCTTCCTGGCTGTCCTCCTGGTCCCCCAGGCGATGGCCTACGCCCTGCTGGCTGGCCTTCCCCCTCAGGTTGGCCTGTATGCCAGCATCCTACCAGCCGTGCTCTATGCCTTTCTGGGGACAAGTCGCTACCTCTCCATCGGGCCCAGCGCGCTCGTGTCACTCTTGGTGGGAGAGGCGGTGGCACGGGCGAGTGCGAGTACCGGCGTGGCCCCGACCGAAGCTGCTCTGGCGATGGCCGTCATTGTCGGCATCACGCTCTTCGTGATGGGAATTCTGAGGCTGGGATTCCTCGTCAATTTCATCAGCGACCCTGTCCTCGTCGGCTTTACCAGTGCCGCAGCCATTCTTATTGCAACCAGCCAGCTCCGCAACCTCCTTGGCCTCGATATCCCGCGTGGGAACTTTGCCGAAACGCTGCGTCGCCTGGATAACGGAATCGACCAAACGAACCCAGTAACACTTGCCATCGGTCTCACCGCCCTCCTCCTCCTTCTGCTTGCCGGCAGATGGTTGAAAGGCTGGCTTGAGCGTACCAGGATCGGCGAGCGAGGACGCCTGTTCTTGGTCCAGGCCGTACCACTCCTGGTCGTTGCTCTGAGTGTCGCCACGGTGTGGGCATTCTCGTTGCATGAGCGGGCAGGGGTTGCGGTGGTCGGGAAATTGGAGGGCGGTCTACCCCCGCTAGGGCTTCCCCCTTGGGACCCACAACTGTGGCTGTCCCTCTTGCCAAGTGGGTTGGCTATCAGCGCCATCGCCTTTGTCACCGCTACGGCCATCGCGAAATCTCTGGCTGGGCGTCGGCGGCAGCACATCGAGCCGAGCCAGGAAGCGATCGCACTCGGAGCAGCCAACGTGGCCGCCTCCCTCACCGGCGGCTATCCGGTCGGTGCCAGCTTCAGCCGCTCCGCGATGAGTTTTGATACCCATGCCGCTACCCCTGCCTCCTCACTCGTGGCAGCCCTGCTCGTCCTGGTTGCTAGCCTTGCATTCGCTCCGCTCTTTCAGTTTCTTCCCACAACAGTGCTGGCGGCGCTGATTATTGTGGCCGTGTTTGGCCTGTTTAACCTCGATGCCATGCTGCGTATCTGGCGCTATAGCCGAGCGGAGGGCATCTCGCTCCTCGTTACCTTCCTGGCTGTGCTGTTCGTGGGGGTAGACGGAGGAATCGCGCTCGGCGCACTCTCAGGCTTGGCCCTCTACCTGTGGCGCACGAGCCGCCCGCGCATTGTCATTGAGGGCAGGCTTGATG
>JALZCF010000636.1 GCA_030863245.1 Chloroflexota bacterium | reverse complement strand
TCACCTGCTGGAAGAGCATGACTTTGCAGCCGATCTGGCCCATCTTGCGATTCCTGGACAGTGCCAGACCTGCCAGGAATCTGATAGCACACAAGGAGAATGAACCATGTGTCTCTCGAATGCCTTTCCTCACCTGTGGGAGGTGGTCGGCCCCGTGGTGGACCATCTCCACATCCCCGACGGTTTTCTGAGTCTTCCCATCTCTTTTGTTTTCTGGCTCCTCACTGCCCTTCTCGTCAGCCTAGCGGCACGGTCCGTCAGCGACGTGCTAGGGGAGCGGCAGGTCCCACTGGTGGGAGTGCTGGCGGCGGGTATCTTTGCGGTGCAGATGTTGAATTTTCCCGTGGCGGGCGGCACGAGCGGACACATGCTCGGCGGAGCGCTGGCGGCGATCGTGTTGGGGCCATGGGCGGGGATCCTGGCAATGGCAGCGGTGATTGCAGTCCAGGCAATGGTCTTCCAGGATGGCGGCCTCGTCGTGATGGGCGCCAATATCTTCGATATGGGCATCTTGACGGCACTGGTCGGTTACGGTATCTATCGTATGGTGGCAGGCCAGCGGAAGGGCGTGCGGTTGATGGTGGCGGGCTTCGCAGCTTGGTTCTCAGTGATGGCTGCGGCTCTGGCTGTCGCGTTGCAGATCTGGTTGAGCGGGAACGCGGACGCGGCGCTCCTCTTCCCGGCAATGCTTGGTGTTCATGCCTTGGTCGGTATCGGGGAGGCGTTGCTGACGGTCGGTGCGCTAGCCTTCATCGAATCGGCCCGGCCTGACCTACTGTTGGAGGAGACGGTGCGTGAGCGTGGCAGCATGGTCTGGGTGCCTGCCGGGCTAGCTGCGGCGTTTGCTGTGACACTGCTTGCGCCTTTCGCCTCTAGCGACCCAGATGGTCTCGAACGTGTAGCGACTAACCTCGGCTTTCTAGGGCAGGGTCAGGGTGCGCCCTACGAGGTGCTGCCGGACTATACCATTCCCTTCCTTGGCGAGACAGCGCTTTCGACGATCCTGTCCGGCGTGATCGGCATGCTAGTCGTATTTGGGCTGTTGTACGCTCTCGTCGGCGCGTTACGGAAGCCAGGTGCGGCAGGAGCTGAGCACTGAAAATGCACACTCCCGTACTCGATCGTTACATCCCGTGTGATAGTCCCATCCATTCCCTGGATCCTCGAGTTAAGTTACTAGTGACAGTGGGGTTTATCGTGGGGAATGTGCTGCTGCCGGATGGGACATGGGTAGCGTTTATCCTGGCGTGGGGATTGACGCTACTTGTGAGCACGAGGGCAGGTCTCGGGACATGGTTTGCGGTGAAGCGCTCATTTATCGCCCTACCCTTCATGCTAGCAGGTTTCTCCGTGATCTTTGCCATGCCGGGTAACACAGTGGCTGCGTGGCAGTTGGGCGCCCGGGAGCTGACGGTGACAGATGCGGGCATTGTGCGCTTCGTGACGCTGATGCTACGTACCTGGCTCTCCGTGCAGATGGCGATCCTACTGACCGCAACGACCGCCTTCCCCGATCTCACGCACGCGCTGCGCCATCTGAGGGTCCCAGCCGTGCTGGTTGCCATCATCTCTTTCATGTACCGCTACCTGTTCGTGCTGGTTGAGGAGGCACAGCGTTTGCTACGGGCACGCGCCTCCCGCTCGGCTTCCTTACCTAGGCAGAAGGCAGGTGGGAGCCTCTTGTGGCGTGCGAAGGTGGCGGGGAACATGGCAGGGCAACTTCTTACTCGCAGCATGGAGCGTGCCGACCGTGTCTACCTCGCCATGCTCGCACGCGGTTACCAGGGACAGCTCCTGACGATGCATCGTCATACGATGGCGACGCGCGACTGGCAGATGGGAGGCGCTGCATTTGTGGCGTTGTTGATGATTCAGCTTGTTGGAAGGGTCATATAGCGGCGACGCAAGAATATGCCCATTACACATCCCGAAGTCTCTCTACCTCCACCAAAGACCAAGGGCGATCCGACTATTCTGGTGCGCGACTTGCGGTTTCGCTACCCCGATGGCTACGAGGCGCTCCGTGGCATCTCCCTGGCGCTTACAGCTGGAGAGAAGGTGGCGCTCGTCGGACCGAACGGAGCGGGAAAGTCCACCTTCATGTTGCATCTGAACGGTCTGTTGCGTGGGGAAGGGGAAATCTATATAGCGGGCCTACCACTCAAGAGAGAAACGTTACTGCAGATCCGCGGCAAGGTGGGCCTTGTCTTCCAGAATCCAGATGACCAACTCTTCTCGCCCACAGTGTTCGATGATGTTGCCTTCGGGCCGCTGCACATGGGCTATGATGAAGTGACGGTGCGCGAGCGGGTGGCGGAGGCGCTGTCAGTGGTGGGCATGAGCGAGTACGCCGCTCGTATGCCCCATCAGTTGAGCGTCGGGCAGAAGAAGCGGGTTGCCATTGCGACGGTGCTTGCGATGCACCCCGACATACTCGTGCTTGATGAGCCGAGCGCAGGCCTCGACCCGCGTGGACGGCGGCAGCTCATCAATCTGCTCCACAACATGTCCCTCACCATGCTCGTCTCAACACATGATATGCAGCTTGTGCGGGAGCTCTTTGCCCGCACGCTCGTCATGGATGGAGGTGTCCTGGTACGCGACGCGGAGACGGATGCGATCCTAGCAGATGATGCGTTTCTAGTGGCGCACGGGTTGGAGAGGCCGTAGGATGTAGTGCGTGAACTTCTATTGGTGGATGATGGGTAAGGGAAGTGGGTCGAGAAGCGGAAGCGGCTTCGTCCCTTCCTCCCAAGCACGCGTTCCTACGTTGCCTATAGTTCACGTAACACACAGTACGCATCACGCAACACATGTATGGAACAAACCTTGCTCGATCAGCAGGGCACCATTGTGAGGAACAGTAGAAGGAGCCTATCCATGTTCGGAAGCTTGTTTGGGAACCGAGAGCGCAGCATGCAGCGCAGTATCGAGAAGTACGGCGTACGCGAGGACGGAAAGCCGCGCTTGCCCCCTGGCCAGACGCTGACGGAGAAATGGCCTGTTCTCCATTACGGGGGCATTCCCCGCATCAATCTAGATGCATGGGAGCTGCACGTATGGGGATTGGTGGAAGAAGAGGTGCGTTTCTCTTGGGAGGATATGATGAGGATGCCGCAGCGCATGATGGAGAACGATGTGCACTGTGTCACACGTTGGTCGAAGTTCGACAACGAGTGGTACGGCATCCCGATTATGGAGTTCATGAAGCACGTCAGACTACAGCCGGAGGCGAAGTATGTAATGGTCCACAGCTACGGCGGTTACACCACCAACCTACCGATAGACGAGTTTCTCGATGAACGCAACCTCCTAGCCTACAAGCACAGCGATGAATCCCTCACGCCCGACCATGGCTGGCCAATGCGCCTCGTCGTCCCCGAATTATACTTTTGGAAGAGCGCCAAGTGGATCAACGGCTTTGAGTTTATACCACGTGACCGTCGTGGTTTCTGGGAACAGTACGGTTACCACAATCATGGAGATCCATGGCTGGAGGAACGGTTCGGCTGATTTGGAAGCATGAGTTCCACCTGCACGCGCCGACGTTTCCGGCGTCGCTCCGCAGCGTACAGGAAAAGGGTGACCAGGATGGTGACGGTGCTGGTCATCAGGCCCAGCCATACAAGAAAGGGCTCAAAGTGCCATTCAACCCGCCACTCGCCTGCAGGTAGAGCCACGGCACGAAGTAATCCATAGGCACGCAGCGAGGGAATAGATTCTCCCTCCACACGTGGCACCCAACCTGGGTAGCTTACCTCACTTAGCACCACGATGCCGGGGGAGCTTAGCGTCACCTTAGTCACGAGCCGCTGGTGCTCCCACTCAACGATTTGAACGTCTTCCTCCCTGATTGGTGGCTCGGGCAATGGGTCTGGTAGCTCCTCCAGCACAGCAGTTGCCATCGGGTCAAGCTCGGGATCGGCAGTTTGCAGGATCGCTCGCTCTTGATCATCCACT
The DNA here is from genome assembly GCA_030863245.1 of Chloroflexota bacterium. Taxonomy (GTDB): domain Bacteria; phylum Chloroflexota; class Anaerolineae; order Ardenticatenales; family Ardenticatenaceae; genus JALZCF01. The sequence continues at coordinate 2,611 of JALZCF010000636.1, read as the reverse complement.
ACCTCGATATCGTGAACGATCCACGCCGGTTGCGCTCCCACGAATACCTGGTATAACCGCCGATCTCCCTCCTCCATCACTGGCAGCAACGCCCCATGCTCGAGGGTGCGTGTAGACAGGAGATGTTGCACGTTGAGCATTTGCCACCACCGCAACTCGGGCACCTGGCTTGTGAATTGGTCGAGAGCCGCCAGATAGAGTGGCGCGCTGCCAACGACATCCCGAACACGGAACACCATCCCCGCATTGGCGCCGCCAGGAAGTAGCCCCTCGCTACTTATGCGCCACATCGGCTCCCCAACTGCCTGTAGGTGTTGGACAATCCGGCTTTGCACGAAGTAGCCATCAGGTGGTGGTGGCTGAAGGATGACTCCGTTATTTGTACGAAACAGATCCACAAAGGTCAGAAGCAGGAGCAGCGGAAAGAGAGCGCGGACCCAAGTGCGGCGCCTGGCGAGTGTAGCATACCCGTAACCTGCAAGAATCGCCAGCGCGAAGCTCACCAAAAAGGCAATTCGTTCTTGATCGCGGAAAACGGAGAAGCCGGGCGCGAGGTGGTAGGCGATGGGATAGAGAAAACCGTGCTTTCCCAGCGAGAGGAACAAAGATACAAATGCGACGAATGCCCAGAAGTATACCTCGCGCCGGCGATAGAGGAACAGGCTGAGTAGTGCAAGTCCGAGTGGGATCAGACCGACGTATAGCGGGGACCACTGCCCCGGATTGGCACGCAGGAGCCCCCACAGCTCGGATGGCACAAAGCCGTGTGCTACCGCCTCGTACTCCAGGCCGAAGCGAGGTGAGAAGCCATACATCTGAAGGCTTGGGAACCATTGTGCGGCACTCACCCCCAGGATAATACCCCCTAGTAGCAGTGCACCTCCCCACGTGAATCGCCATCCTATGTTCAGGCGCCACGAACGAAAGAAAAAATAGGCCGCGCTCAGGTATGTCACGTAGAGGAAGGTTTGCGGGTGCCCCGCCAGCAGCCCCACGCCGAAAAGCATCCCGGCCAAGCCTAACGTCCCGTAGGAGCGATGGGCTAGGGCACGCTCCAGCATCCACAGTCCAGCCGGTAACCAGATCGCCGTCTCTAAAATGATGATCTGGAGCATCGGATAAGAAGTGGCCCAGCCGCTCAACGCGAAAGCGGTGCCCCCGATCGCGCCTGCTCCCACGCTACCGGTTAGTCTGTGAAGCAGCAAGAAGGTGAAGATCGCGGCGAGTGCCAGGTGAGCGACGGCTTCCACTTCCAATACCCAAAGGGGCATCGGCGCTGAGAAGAGCACCTGCCACAACCCTAATGGATAGAACGTGGCGAAAAGGCTGTCGGCGATGGCTGGCTGCCCTGCAAAGGTGTAAGGATCCCAGAGTGGTAGGCGTCCGTACCGCAACTCCCTTGCCACGAAGGTGCGCATGGCATAGTGCTGCTCGATGAAATCGCCGTATTCAAACACCTGACGGTGATCAGCATCGGGCCACCACACTTGGTAGAATAGCAAGAAGGGTAGCACCATCAATAGGAGGAGTGCTAGCAGAACAGGGCGGTTGGCGGCGGAGAAGAAATGTTGGGTTTGGAATTTAGGCATACTTTAACTAACTTTCTTGCTCCGTGTGCTGTCCCCTCTTTGCCATAGCTAGGGGGTTGAAAGATATCGCGAGGCAGGAATTGCTACAAATAAGGGTTATTATCGATGCAAGATCACTTTGATGGGCCTGATTTGAAAGCGGTCGACGATCGGACATCCCCCGAGCAGCAGGGACTCCGACTCAGCCGACGCCACTTTCTGACCACTGTACTGGGAGGGGCAGTAGCGGCACTTTTGCAGGCATGTGGACGTAACGTTGCATTGCCGCCTACGCCTGGTGTGACGCCCTCCGCCACGTCGACCGCATCTGGGGCGGTTACCCCCTCTTCAGCCACGCCTGTGTCATCCCCCCACACGGCGATTGCCACACCGACGGGTACGCAGGAGGTGCACCTTCCGCTGATCGCGCAGGCCGAGGACACACCCACGCCAACCGCCACCGCGACCCCCTCCGCCACCGCGACCCCCTCGCCGACGGAGATTCCCGAACCGACGGAAACGCCGCTGCCAACCGTGACGCCGCGCCCCATCGCAACGCCCTTCCCGCCAGGGCCCCCAACGAAGCTGGGGTTGTTTATCGGTTACCAACATCCCATGTTGGAAACGTTGCTAGGTACAGGTAATGTTCCTTTCATCAAGACGTTGGAGTACGATCCTAACCTGATGGAATTCATCAAGCAGGTCTCGCCTAACACGATTCTTGTAGCACGCTATACCCCCCTCGGACAACTTAATCTCACGGAGGCTGACCCAATCGCGCAGGCTCGGGCGTTCGTGGATCTGCTCTTGCCGATTGCCTCGGAGCCGAGACGGTTGGCTAACATCGATGCATGGGAGGCATACAACGAGCCAGTTGTCGGCACCCCTGAAGAGATGCAACGGCTCGCTGCCTTCGAGGTCGAGCGCACGCGCCTGCTGGCAGCCGCCGGAATCCGCTCCTGCGTAGGTAATTTTGCCACGGGCACCCCCCCGCTGGAATTGTGGCCCCACTTCTTCCCGGCAGTTGATGCAGTAAAGGAGCA
>JALZCF010000623.1 GCA_030863245.1 Chloroflexota bacterium | reverse complement strand
GTGGAGAGTGGGGGGAGCGGGTGCGCGTAGCGCATGTGCTTCGCAGAGGGGAGCGGGGGACGTAGCAGCGTAGACTTGAACCACCCTGGTCTACACTTCTGCGGTCTACACTTAGCGCTGTTCTGCCTTGGCTACAACAGGATGCCACTAAGGAAGTCGTTGCACAGGATACAAGGCAAAGATGGGGTCCGCGCTAACAAGTTTACATTGTTCAGTCATAGCCTGGGCGATCAAGAGGCGGTCGAAAGGGTCTCTGTGATGCATCGGTAGGGTGCCGAGCGTCCAGATGTGCGGTTCAAGGACAGGTAGAGATTCAATATGATTCAAGTGTCGTTGGACTTCCACAAACTCCCGCACAGGTACAGGAAGGTTCAACTTACCAAGTTGAACCTTGATTTGCATCTCCCACACGCTTACCACGCTTAAAATCAGGTTGTTGGTAGGGTTTTCCACAACATCTCGCACATCGGCGGAGAGTTTGTGAGGTTCGGCAAACGCCCAAATGAAGATGTGGGTGTCTAGAAGCAGTTTCACGGTGCTTGGGTCAAGCCGTAGGCATCTGTTCCTTTACCCCAGAATTCCTCCTCGTCAGGTAAGGGTGCATCAAAATCATCAGCCACCTCCACCAATCCCTCGAAAAGACCCAGAATGCGCGGCTCGTTTGGGGAGCGACCGTGCAAAATTAGCGAACGAACTCGCGCGTACGCCTCGCGCTGCTGTTCTGTAAAGCTAGATACATCTCTCGATAGAAAGCGATGGACGCCCTCGGATGTACTCTCCATTGGTCTATCCGGTCCCTCACGGCTCTGCTCTGCTTCCACCGGAACGCTTGAGCTGTCATCTTCCTCGATCACAAACACGGTAACGCGTGAGCCACGAGGGAAAGGGACTCGCAGTTCTACTTTCCCCTCGTCCATCACTTCGACATCATACTTTAATGCTGCTTGAGGCATAGCTATTGCTCTTTCGATAACAGCTCACTGCTCTAAATCGATTTCCATGATATAGAGTATAGCAGAAGCGGGAGAATGACACATAGCGCACAGGGATGAACGGTTGGTAGCACTAGAGGGGCTGATTGGCAGCAAAGAAGAGCGTGAACGCCGCGTTGCAGTGCGCAGCGAGCGATTCGCACGTGCTGTGGCGACGGCTACCGAGGCGCGTAAAGAGTGGCGGAGTACAAACGGGGCGGAACTGGAGCGGTCCACGCTTGCCGAGGGGCAGAAAAAGCGCTAGGTCTCGCCTTCGTACTCGAAGAGGTGTGTCTGCCACTTTGTTACGGGACTGTGTCCGGTTGTTCGAAAGTGGGACAGAGCGGCCTGGGCATTCATGGGCTCGTCGCCTAGGGCTGCAGGGTGCTGGAAGGTGTATTCGAGGGCACCTTGACGCTCTACCTGCGCATATAACTCAAGGCAGCGAAGGAGGTCGGGGCGGCTGAGGTCGAAGGGTACCCAGTCGGTGCTGGCCAGTATCCCTCGGTGAACAAATCCCGCTATCTCCTCGCTCAGGCGTTCGACTCTTTGTTGGCCATACTGATAGGAAATGCTGAGAAATACGAGGCCTCCTTCCTTGAGATAGCTACGTGCCCCATCCAGTACCACTCTACGGTAGCTAAAGCCATCATCCCCCTCAGCTAGCTGGAGGGTTCGCTATGATAAAGTCTACCTGGCCTGCAAGGGCCTCGAGGGTTTGGCGATCCCCGCTTGAAAAGGGGGAGTAGGAGTCCGACTGCAGGAAGGTGACTTTGTTTGCGACTCGATTGAGGGCTGCGTTTTTGCGGGCGATCTGCACGTTCGGCTCAGAAATCTCCAGGCCCAGGACCCGGGTCACCTGATTTGCCCTCGCCGCCGCTATCGCCAGACATCCTGTCCCGCTTCCCCAGTCTATACCGGTACCGGTAAGGCGTTCCTGATGATCGCCAATGGCCTGGAGGGCGATAAGGCTAGCCGGCGTGAGGGCAAAGGTCCCGGACGGGTGGAGGATTCTGATCGTCCCTAGGTCACCGTTCTTGCCCAAAGTCAGGATTGTTTGACCGGTCTCTGGGTCATCATGGTCTATCATCGATCTGTAGCTACCCGCCGGTCGTGCCTCGTCGTCTCAGCGCCTTTCGCATTGCCTCGTGTTCGGACCAGGGGGTTTCCGTCGTGCCGTAGCACATCGTGGGCTCGTGGCCCTTACCGCAGGCGATGACGAGATCGCCAGGGTTCGCCTGCTGGACGGCGTAGGCAATGGCCTCGGCGCGGTCGTGTATGATGACGTAGTCCCGGTCACGTACCGCGCCGGCGCGCTCGGCGCCAGAGGCTATTTCCTCAGAGATCGCCTCGACGCTTTCGGTGCGCGGATCCTCGGCGGTGATGATGGTGAGGTCGGCGAGGCGACCGGAGATCTCGCCCATCATGCCACGCTTGGCGCGGTCGCGTAGACCCGCGGAGCCGAAGACGGAGATGACCCGGCCCTCCGTCATCTCCCGCGCGGTCGAGAGGGCGTTTTCGAGCGAGACCGGGGTGTGGGCGAAGTCTACGATGGCGAGGAAGTCTTGCCCCTCGTCAATCGGCTCCATCCGGCCCGTCACGACGTCCAGAGAGGCAATGCCTGCCTGGAAGGCTGCGATATCATCCCCCCCGAAAAGGATGCCCGTCGCGAGTGCCGCGAGAATGTTATAGACGTTGAATCGACCGAGGAGAGGGGATGTAACCGGGATAGGGCCGAGGGGCGTCTCGGCGACGAAGCGCGTCCCATCGGTCTCGAAGCGGATGTCGCGGGCGCGCAGGTCCGCTTCCGGGTTCTCGATACTGTAGCTGAGTTGGATGTCCACCGTGATCGGGGCGAGGTACTCGAAGGAGCTGTCGTCGGCGTTGAGGATGGCGGCCTTCGGCGTGTCTGGCTTGCGGTAACTCTCGCATAGGCTTTCGAAGAGGGAGCGCTTGGCAGCACGATATGCCTCGAGGGAACCGTGCTCGTCGAGATGCTCGTGCGTGATGTTGGTGACGACGGCCACGTCGAAGGCGACACCCGTCACACGATGCTGGGCGAGGGCATGGGAGGTCGTCTCTATGATGGCTACCTGCATGCCCCTCTCGACCATCTCCCGAAGGAAGTGCTGAATCACGGGTGCGTCGGGGGTGGTAACGTGGTCACCCGTGTCAATCTCCTGCGCACCGATGCGGGCGCCGATGGTCGTAATCATTCCGTAGGCCATTCCGAGGGCATCCAGAACAGCGGCGATGAGATTGACCGTTGTTGTCTTGCCATCTGTGCCCGTCACGCCGATGACACGGAGGCTACGCGAGGGGTGATCCTCCCACGCCGCCGATAACCAGCCCCACGCCTCCCGCCCGTCCGGCACGACGATCTGGGGTATGGGAAGATCGGCAAGTGGCTGCTCTACGACCGCTGCCGCCGCGCCCGCCTGCACTGCGTCCGGAACAAAACGGTGGAGATCCAGGTTGCGACCCTGGTAGGCCACAAAGAGTGCATCCGGACTCACCGCCCTGCTATCGTTGGTGATGCGGCTGATGAGTACCGCTGGGTCGAGATCGCCGACGATCTCGTATGAGGGCAGGTACGGTAAGAGATGGGTTAGTTGTTCCATGGTTTAAGCGTTTTCTCTTTCCAGTTCTCGCTCGTCGCTTGCTGCGTCTCCGTTAGCCGTCTCCGCTTTTGAGCTTCGACCATCGAGAACCGTTCGAAGCGCAGGAACCGCCTCTCGCTCGACACGATGCCAGAGGGTACGCTGTGGGAAGGGAATCTCGATGCCGGCGGCGTTGAGAGCGGTATAGGCGGCCTCGTTGATGCGATCGATCATCTTCGGCTTGTCCGCAAAGGCATTGATCCAGACCCGCATCTCCAGGTTGACCGCCGAATCGGCGAAATCGGTGAGCACGACATCGGGATGCCGGACCTGCTGGACCCCCTCTATCCGGCGGATGGCGGCCAGCAGCACGGCTTTGACATGGCGGATATCCTCGCCATAGGCAACGCCGATGGGAAGGTCAACGCGCAGGTTGCCATCGGGGTAGGCATGGTTGACCACCATGTTGTTCGCGATCATGGAGTTGGGAACGATAACCATGCGGTAGTCCAGCGTCAGGATATGCGTGGTACGCAGGCCGATCTCCTGCACATCCCCAATAATTCCATCGTTCAGGAGCTCGATCCGGTCCCCGACACGGTAGCGGCGATCGACCAGGATGAGGATCCCCGCGATGATGTCACTCAGGGTCGATTGTGCTGCCAATGCCACCGCCAAGGAGCCGATACCGAGGGTGGCAATGAGGCTTCCCACGGGCTTCCCGAGATCCTGTAGGATGAGAACGATGGTGCTTGTCAAGAGGATGATCGTGAGAAGGCGGTGCAGGAACGGTAGAAGTTCCTTGTCGAGCATCGGCTCGTTTGCCCCCGCCTCTTTGTGGATGTACCAGTCCAGCAGGTTGGTGATGAGACGGTGGAGCAAGATGTAGGCTATAACCGCGTAGCCGATGAAAAGGAAGTGTTCCATCGGCACATCCCAGTCGTCAGGCAGCAAGATGCGCTGTGCCTCGTACGCGATGCCAATACCCAGTAAGGTCACGCCCCAGATGATCGGTCCTCTGATGGCATGCAACACGATCTCGTCCACCCGATTCGTCGCGCGCCGTGCCAGGCGGAAGACGGTGTTACTCAGCACGAACAGCAAGAGTCGGCCTGCCACGGCCGAGATAATGATAATCCCGATGACAAGGGCCAACTCTTGGTAGAGCTGTGGATCGGTGGCTGTGGTCACTACTTCGTCAGCGTCAGGCATAAAACTCCTTCCTGGTCTTGATGGTTAGCCTTATGGGTGGTGCATGGTGCATGTTGCATGGCGTGTGGGTCGTTTACGTTTTGCGGTTTACGGCCCGCGTGGAGGTTAACCATAGCGCCGCTCTTGGTAGTTGGGGGCTTCCTTGGTGATGAAGATGCCGTGGGGATGGCTCTCGATGAGGCCTGCATTGGTGATGCGCCGGAATCGGGCCTTCTCCCATAGTTCTTGGAGGGTGGCGGCGCCAACATAGCCCATGCCCGCGCGGATCCCTCCGGCAATCTGATAGACAAAATCCTTGAGGAAGCCCTTGTAGGGGACGCGCCCCTCGATGCCTTCCGGCACCAGCTTGCTCGGCTCGGAGCGATCCGGGCTCACAGTACCTGCACCTTGCGCGTAGCGGTCGCGGCCCGGGCCCTTCATGGCCGCCAGCGAGCCCATGCCCCGGTAATCCTTGAAGCGGTCACCCTGGTAAACGATGACGTCGCCGGGCGCCTCGTCTAATCCGGCAAGCAGTGAGCCCAGCATAACCGCGTGCGCCCCTGCTGCCAGGGCCTTTACCGCGTCCCCCGAGTACTTGACGCCGCCATCGGAAATGACAGGCACGCCCCGCCCGCGCGCTGCCTGGACGCATTCCCGTACGGCGGAAACCTGGGGTACTCCCACGCCCGCGACGATGCGCGTGGTGCAGATCGAGCCGCTGCCGATGCCGACCTTCACGGCGTCGGCACCCGCATCGATCAGCGCGTGGGTGCCCTCAGGTGTCGCGACGTTACCCGCGACAATTACCTGAGTGCGATACAGCTCGCGCAGTCTGCGCACCGCATCCAGCACGTTCTTGGAGTGCCCATGGGCCGTGTCGACCACCAGGACATCCACCTGGGCTCGTACCAGGGCGGCAGCGCGTTCCAGGTAATCCGCCCCCGTGCCCACGGCCGCGCCGGCCAGCAGCCGGTCATGCGTATCAAGCGCAGCAAGGGGGAAATCCCGCTTTTTCTGGATGTCCTTCACGGTTATCAGGCCGGCAAGATGACCGCACTCGTCCACGAGGGGCAGCTTCTCGATACGATGCTCCTGGAGGACGTCCATCGCCTCCTCCAGGGTTGTGCCGAGTGGGGCGGTGACAAGGTTCTTGGAGGTCATGTATTCGGAGATAGGACGGGAATAATCGCGGACGAAGCGGATGTCGCGATTCGTCAAAATACCAACCAGCTGGCCGCCATCTTCGGTGATGGGCACGCCGGAAATGTGGTAGGTAGACATGATGGCTTCTGCATCCTGCAGGGTATCTGTCGGGCGCAGCGTGATCGGGTCGACGATCATGCCACTCTCCGAACGCTTCACCTTGTCCACCTCCGCGGCCTGCTCCTCGATGGAGAGATTGCGGTGGATGACCCCGAGGCCTCCCTCCCGCGCGAGCGCGATGGCCAGCCGCGCCTCGGTGACGGTGTCCATCGCGGCAGAAAGGATAGGGATATTCAAACGAATACCGGGCGCCAGCGTCGTGCTGAGATCGATTTGTGAAGGCAGGACTTCGCTGTAGCCGGGCAGCAGCAGGACATCGTCGAAGGTGAGGGCTTCGCGTTCGAAGGGGTCGGTGGCGGTCATGAGATGGGCTCCTTTGTGGAATGCGGAATGCGGAGTGCGGATTGCGGAATGGAAAGGGGAGAGGGGAGAGGGGATCAGGCAATGAGACTTCAGTACTTCTTCCGGATTGTCCACTTTCCATTTTCCAGTCTCCGTTCTCCATTCTCCACTCCACACTCCGCACTCCGCATTTTCTAGTCTCGTTGACGATTCCCGAACAGCTTCTCAACATAAGAAAAGTGGCCGATGAGACTCGGCCACGGTGTCGAGGAGGGTGTAGGTAGGAGCATAGTCGCACTACGGCGATGCGTCAAGATGTCCCACGGACTGCGTCACAAAGCCCCACAATCGCCCCCATCCGTCATCCGTTCTCCATTGTCCAACCTGCAGTCTCCTGTCTAGTCCTGAAATAGCTTGACATTTTTAGCTAACAATTCCCCTATCAACGACAACGGAAAACGGCGCTATAAAGGAAACGACCTGCTACGACCCGAAATGTACCGCAGCCGGTTTAGCGTACTGCAGGGCTAGGTGTGGGCGTTCATAATTAGACAAGTCGATGGCTTCGGCCACCGCACGCTGGGCGTGGGTCTCATCGACAAAGAGCGCATCGAGGCCATATTCCAGTTTGAGAAGGCCATTGACGCGTTCGGCGAGCGGATTCTCAGAGCAGTTGCCCACCTGACCCATACTGGAGTGGATGCCGCGCGTGCGCAAGCGGTCGCAGTAGGGGTAGGCACTATACTGTACGCCATGGTCCGAATGATGAATCAGCCCGCGCAGGGTGGCGGGGGGCGTGCGTGCCAGCGCCTGCTCCAGGGCGCGCACAACCCTCAAAGGCCAGCGAGGCCGACAGCTGGTAGCCCACGATGAAGCGCGAGTAGGCATCGGTCAGCAGCGCCAGGTAGCGAAAGCGCGCCTCCGTGGTCAGATACGTGATGTCCGCCACCCACACTTGATGCACGCGCCTCACCGCGACGTCCTGCAGCAGGTTAGGGTAGTGCCACGCCGCGGCGCGCGTCGTACGGCGTGCGCTGCGTTTGGTCGGCACCAACAGCTCGCGCTCACCGAGCAGGGCGAAGAAGGCGTCGCGCCCGCGCTGGATGTCGAGGGCCGCCATGGGGCCTTGCAACTCATGCAGCAGCTTGCGCTCCCCCATCCGTGGGTGGCGCTGCCGCAGGCCTTGCACCAACTCGACCAGCAGTTGGTCCTCCGCCGCGCGTTGCAGCTGGCGCTGGCACGCTTGATAGTACGCTTGGCGGCTGATCCCGAACCAGGCGCTGGCCGCCGCCACGCTCACCCCACTGGTCTGGCTCACTTGATAAATCACCGCTTGCCGAACTTTTTTTTCAGGTCGATCTGTAACGTTTGGCTGGCCACCGCCAGCGTGGTGCGCAACAGGCGGTTCTCGAGCACGCTCTCGGCCAGGGCCGCCTCCAACTCCTGGAGGCGTGCCTGCATGGCTTGTACTGCGAGCTGGTCCTCCACGCTCTGAATGTGCACGACCTCGCTGCGGTAGCCCACGCTCCCGTACTGCTTGACCCACCGTTTGACCGTCTCACTTCCTCCGATACCCTATTTCTGCTGCAATTCCAGGGCACTGCTGCCCGCTTCGTACTCCTGCACCACTTGCTGCTTAAACGCCTGACTGTACCGTCTCACTCGCTCTTTCGACATCTTTTCTCCCTTCTTTATGGGGAATCTGATGTCAAGTATATTCAGGACGGATCACCCCTTTCCAATCTCCAGTTTCCAGTCTCCAGTCTCCAATCCGCAATCCGCAATCCGCAATCCGCACTTCCCACTCTCAGGTATTCAAGTACGTCCTGTATAGACCTCCGGGTTCACGCAGTGGGGGAGGCGTTCGCCGCGCAGGGCGGCCAGTAGGTTCTGTGCGGCCATGGTTGCCATGCGTTCGCGGGCGGATAGGCTGGCGCTGCCAATGTGGGGTAGCAC
>JALZCF010000227.1 GCA_030863245.1 Chloroflexota bacterium | reverse complement strand
GCCAACATGCGCGCCGCCCGCCACCTCTTCGCCTTCGATACCCACGTCAGCGATCTGGTCGCCTTCTTCCGAGAGGCAATACGGCGACACGAGGACGGCAGTGATCAGTGATCACTAGTCTTCAGTCTCCAATCTCCGGTCTCCAGTCCCCAATCTCTAGTCTCTAGTCTCGTTCACGATGTGCCAACGACTCCACTGAGCTTGCACTAGAAGGCGGTATACCATACCGTGCTATTCAACAAGCGTGAGTCATGACGAGCTGGACCTTACAACTTGCGTCCTACTCCTTTCATTTAGAGTATGCCCGTACTCATAAAAAGAGTACTAGCATACCTATCGTAATGCGTCTAAGGGTACATTCCCTGCTTTATAGTACAACTTCAGGAGTGACGTGACTTTTTGAGTAGTTGCTCCATCGAAGATAACTAACTGGCGAAATTATAACTGTATGGAGAGCGCTTACCCGAGTAGGCTTCTAGGAGTTTGTTATGGACATGCAAGAACTGGTCATGACGGCTTTTCGTGCGAGCGTTATCTATCTCTTTCTGCTCATGCTGATTCGTCTCTTAGGGAAACGCACAGTCGGTAACTTCTCTGCGTTCGACCTGATTGTGGCCTTGATCCTGGGTGAGTTGGTGGACGAGCCCATCTTTGGGGACGTGCCGATGCTGCAAGCGCTGCTGGCGCTTGCCATTGTAGCGGGCTGGCATTTCTTGAACTCCTACTTGAGCTACAAGAGCGATACGATTGACCGTCTCACGGGCGGCCAACCGACGGTGTTGATCAAGGATGGCGAGATCCAACAGGCGGGTATGGCGGAAACACGACTCAACGAGCAGGAGCTATGGAGCATGCTGAGGCTGCAGCAGATCGAAGACCTGCGCGACGTCAAAAAGGCCACCTTGGAACCCAATGGCAGGCTCTCGGTGCTCAAGACGCAAGCGGCGCAAACGCTGGAAAAACGCGACCTGCAGCAGGCCCAGCAGCAAGCACGGGAGATGCAGAGGGTGTAGCCATGGAAAAGTTGCTGGGAATAGCGCTACGCATCACGGTCGTCTATCTCTACCTGCTCGTGCTGGCACGCTTGGCGGGCAAGCGCACGCTGGATAAGCCAACTCCCTTTGACTTCATGGTCTCGCTGATCATTGGCGACTTTCCGGACGATATCATCTGGGGCGACGTGCCGGTGGCGCAGGGGTTGGTGGCGATGGGGACCATCGCCCTCCTGCACGTATGGGTCTCCTATCTCTCCTGGCGCAGCCGCGCTTTCCACCGCCTGGTAGTCGCGTATCCCACCCCCGTTCTCCAGTTAGGCAACCTCGTCCGGACTGGCATGGCGCGCGAGCGCTTCACGGAGGGGGAACTCCACTCCGCGCTACGCTGCCAGGAGATCGAGACGTGGAGTGATGTGGCGGAGGCGCTGCTGGAGCCCAGTGGAGACCTGAGCGTGCAGCGCCAGGAAGCGGCTAAGCCAGTGGAGAAGCGCGAGCTGGTACGGCTCGAGGAGGCGCTGGCATGAAAGCCTTTTTCTCGATGCTGCTGTTTGTGCTGATCTCGGTAGCACTCGTGGGTTGGCTGGTACGCGGGCAGGAGGTGGGCGAGCCGCTCATCCCCGGTCCCGAGAACGTCGTGCAGAACTTCGTCAAGGCACTCGCCAGTCATCATTATGAGGCAGCGCGCGCGCAACTGAGCGACGAGCTGGGCATGCAAACGCCCGTGCAGGAGCTCAAACAGCTCGATCAAGCCCTCACGGGGCAGTATGGCACCTACGACCTGCATCCCCATGGACAGGAGCAGAAGCAGGCAGACCAAGCGACCTACCAGGCACTCATCCAGACAGCACGCGGCGAGGTGCTCCACCCCACCTTCACCCTCCAGCGTGCTCAAGACAGTGGGTTGTGGGAGATCATGTCGTTCGAAGAGCTTGTCGCCGCTGCCCAGTAGTCAGGAGGCTATCGGCGGTAGAGAGGCACCTCTCCACTTTGCCGTCGCTCCTCTGAGCATGATACCTGTCGCGCTGCGTTTCCTTCTGCCCCGAAATGGCGCTAGCAGAAGCGAGGGCTAAGCAAGGAGTTCGAGAAATGAGTACTAGCGTACTACACGATTAGGTACGCCAGTACCTATCGGTTGGGAGGCGTTGGGCAGGCTCTTGCTTGAACCGAGCGTGTATTCCTTACTTCCAGCTCAGCCGGCCAGGGTCATTCGGTCGGTAAGGATGGCGCCTAGCGTGGAAGTGGCACTGAAGGAAACTGAGCCACTGTTGGAAGTAGCCTCCCAATAAACTTTATATGAAAGGAGACCTTATGTTTTTCCGAACCAAAAACTTGCAGTACAACGCCAAGCCCGAACGACCCGATCCCGTCTATGCCAAAAAGCTGCAGGAAGTTTTGGGCGGGCAGTGGGGCGAGATATCGGTAATGATGACCTACCTGTTTCAGGGGTGGAATTGCCGGGGTCCGGCCAAGTACCGTGACATGATCTTGGACATTGGCACAGAAGAGATCGCGCACGTTGAAATGTTGGCGACGATGATCGCGCGCTTGCTGGAGGGTGCGCCCGTTGAAGAGAAGGAAGAAGCAGCGCAGAACCCGATGATGGCCGCCGTACTGGGAGGCATGAACCCACAGCACGCTATTGTCTCCGGTCTCGGCGCAACGCCAACCGATAGCGTTGGCTACCCCTGGAATGCCCGCTACACCATCGCGAGCGGCAACCTCTTGGCCGACTTCCGATTTAATGTGACAGCCGAATCGCAGGGGCGGTTGCAGGTGTGTCGGCTCTATGAGATGACGGACGATCCGGGCGTGCGCGACATGCTCTCCTTCCTCATCGCTCGCGACACCATGCATCAGAACCAGTGGCTGGCCGCCATTGAGGAACTGAAACGCGACGGGTTGGAAGAGACTCCCGTCCCCAGCTCGTTCCCGCAGGAACGGGAAAAGTCGGAGGTGGCCTACCAGTTCTGGAACGTCTCCGAAGGTACGGAGAGCAAAGCAGGCCGTTGGGCCGATGGTCCATCCATAGATGGCAAAGGGACCTTCGAGTACCTGGAAGATCCCCAGCCCCTTGGACCGGAGCCTACACTTGGCCCCGGCAATCCGCACCTCCATGGTACAAGCAAGCCTGGTCTGGTAGAACGGGCCAAGGATGCCCTCTCCTGAGGGAGTGATTCCGACAAGTAGTGATGGGGAACGATAGGTGATAACACACCTATCGTTCCCCATCGTTCATTTCTATTCTGCTCGCCCGCCAACCACCACTGTAGCCTCCCATAACCCCGTCCGATTCGCGGGCTTCACCTCGTCATCTGCAGGAATACCCAATTCCTGACAGGCGATCGCGAAGAGATCTGCGGCCACTCGTTGGGCGGTTGGCGGAAGGAGGCCCCGTGCGGAGGCGTAGGTATCGCTAAAGCGCACTTGAGGATCGGCCCCGTCGGCTTTCGCCGCGTCCAGCACGAGCTTAGATAGTCTCTCTCGTAGGCTCTGAT
>JALZCF010000224.1 GCA_030863245.1 Chloroflexota bacterium | reverse complement strand
GGTTAGCGATCTGACCGTGGAGCGGGCCCTCGACCTCAACCGTACCTGCCACGTCACCCACCTCGCCAGTATCCACATCATATTCACAGACCTGAATTTGGTCTGACCCGGCGAACTCGAAGGGGATCATCAACATCTGAGCGGTCCCGACCTCACCACCGCCCATTGCTTTAGGGCTGACACCTTGTGCCTGCGCTGCTTCGATGTCAGCCATCCTCTCTGCGTAGGCAATGGGGTTGGGGCCACTCTTCATTTTCCTGGTGTAGAAGTCTTCGTACCACTTGTCCAAGATCTTTTGAGCCTCGGACTCAGTGGCCCCAACGGGAATACCGGCTGCACGGGCTGCAACGTCATCATCGCGAGGCGGCATTTCATTGGGGACTCGGCGACCTTCGAATTGGCTTAGAAATTCTCGGGGACTACTCTGATCGCCGCCGTCAGCGTAGGCCAACGACGCAAAGGTTGCCATGAGTAGGGTTACGGCTACCACGACAACCCACAGAGTTAAAAGTTTAGCTTTCATCACACGCATGGTGACTATCCCTTTCTTTAGTAATTCATTGGCTGATTTACGTCTACTCTGGGGATTCACGACATGGGAGAAAACTCTTTGCTCTAGACGCCCCTTTCTAGATTGCTACCGATCGCAATCAGTGAGTGTTGCGAGTATCCAGTAGGTGTTAGGAAAAGCGACAATAGGAGGATGGCGCTCGAATGAAGCGTGCATCAGCTCGGTAAGAGAACGCCACTATAAAAGCACTTTCAAATACTGGCAAATCCACCCGAACTCTTCTTTGTCGCACTGTACCCTGATGTACAAAACCAAATCTGACTGTAAATCCTGCTACTCGTATCATTGCGATTTTGTAGCGAGTCCGGGTAGGATCCCACCTCAGACGGAACTTGAAGCGTGCGCCAAGCGTTGAATGTATGGAAAGGAGCGCGATATAATGAACAACAGCGATATTCTGGTCATCCTTGTTCTAGTACTCTGTGTGGCGTGTGCCCCGATGGGTAAGGGGCAGCCCTCCATAGCGGACATGCCGGAAGCGACCTCTGGGACGGAGCCCTCCGCCGGTTCTGCAACTCTCGTCTCCGATGTGACAACCACGCCAACGGAGAATTCCCTGCGCCCCCCGTCGTTTACACCAAAGGGCACGCTTACCGTCCAACCGACTGAGACAGCAACGTCAGTCCCGACTACGCCGACGTACGAGCCAAGCGTAACGGAAACGGCAGTGCCAACTCAGGCAGCAACGGCAACTGCCACAGCCAGCACGCCTATTAGCAATACCGATCCAGCTAGCGAGGAGGAAAGCGAAGGAATGATCGTTTTCGAACGGAGTGGAGGATTCGCAGGGATAACGGAGCAGTGGACCATCTATTCCGACGGGCGTGTTGTGAATGACAAAGGGAGTGTGTGGGAGGTGGCACCGGGAGAGGTCCAGCAGCTCTTAGATGAGATCGAATCTCTGGGCTTTTTCGATCTGGAAGGGAAATTCATCCCCAAAGATCCCTGCTGTGACTTCTTCACCTACGTCATTACCGTGCGCGACGGCGACCAGGAGAACACCGTTACTACAGTAGATATTGCCCCGAATATGCCTGCCGCGCTGCAGGAAGTGATTGACAAGATCAATCAATTTCTCTCGAACCTAGCGGTAGCAGAGCAGTAGACACCTTAATCTTGGACCTGGTAGTTGCACGGTCGCCCAATCCCTGCTGTGATAGCGCCCTTTCCCCTGTCAATCGTGTCAATTCTCTCTTCCCATCTTTATTCTTGTACCTCTTCCTCACCCTGTAACTCAGTTGCCCTTTCCGCCCTTTGAGTTAAGATAGGTCTCAGGCAGACGAGGAATGCCAAAACGTAAAGCGTAAGACGTAATACGAAGTAGGTTTTAGCGAGCTAGGCTCGGTTCAATAGTAGCGAAACACGGAGGGTCGAAGATGAAAACTCCATTGCGAGTGGCGGTGACGGGCGCGGCCGGTAACATTGGTTATGCACTGCTCTTCCGTCTAGCATCAGGCGACGCGTTCGGCAACGATCAGCCCATCATCCTGCAACTGCTGGAAATCCCACCAGTGATGAAGGCCCTGGAAGGGGTAGCGATGGAGCTGCGTGATGCGGCATTCCCCCTTCTGGAGGGGCTCACCCTATCGGACCATGCGCAGGAGGCCTTCGATGGCGTCAACTATGCCCTCCTGGTCGGCTCCAAACCGCGTGGTAAGGGTCAGGAGCGGAGTGACCTCATCCGCGACAATGGCCCGATCTTTGTGGGGCAGGGAGAGGCGCTCAACGAGGTGGCGGCGGATGACGTGCGCGTGCTGGTCGTCGGCAATCCGGCCAATACCAACGCGTTGATCGCGATGAACAATGCCCCGGATATCCCGCGCGAGCGTTTCACGGCGATGACCCGCCTCGACCACAACCGCGCGCTCTCCCAACTCTCGGAAAAGACGGGCACGCCGGTAAGCGACATCAAGCGGATGAGCATCTGGGGCAACCACTCTAGCACGATGTACCCTGACCTTTCACAGACCACGGTGGATGGCAAGCCGGCCCTGGAAGTCGTAAGCCAGGAATGGTACCGCGACACCTTCATCCCGACCGTCGCCAAGCGCGGCGCCGCCATCATCGAGGCGCGCGGCCAATCCAGCGCCGCCTCCGCCGCCTCCGCCGCCATCGACCACGTGCACGACTGGCACTTCGGCACCGAAGGCGATAACTGGGTCTCCATGGCCGTCCCCAGCGAACTCGGCGACTACCCCATCGCCGAAAACCTCATCTTCTCCTACCCAACCCGCATCCGCGATCGCAACATCGAAGTCGTCAACGGCCTCGCTTGGAGCGACTTCGGGGAGCAGAAGATCCGCACCACCGAAGCGGAACTACTAGAGGAGCGTGAGGTAGTGAAGGATCTATTGAGGAGCTGAGCCCGTGGAGCGGAGAGCGGCGAGCGCAGGGCAACGCCGACATCCCAATAACGCACCACCAGAGCTTACCAAACATCGTCAATGAGTAGCCGCACGCCGTTAGGTCCGAAGGACCGTTGTCCTGGTAGCCGGGGGTGGAGAGACACGCCGTTGGCATCTCGTAACCCCCAGCGGCCCACAATCGCCAACACATCTCGCACACCCC
>JALZCF010000570.1 GCA_030863245.1 Chloroflexota bacterium | reverse complement strand
CGCCCGAAACGCGTCTCGCTGCGAGGGCCTCGTCGATGGCTTAATTTAACGTGGCTCGACCCAGCGCTGCTCGTCGTGGACTAGGAGATCCTCCGCTGCCTGCGGTCCCCACGTCCCGGCGGCGTAGTTGGGAAACGGCTCGGTGGGTGGGTGTGCGCTCCAGTGGTCAAGGATAGGTTGCACGATGGCCCAGGCGGCCTCTACCTCGTCCGCGCGCATGAAGAGCGTGGCGTCGCCGAGCATGACATCCAGGAGCAATGTCTCGTAGGCGTCGGGCAGCGGCTGGTGAAAGTCGTCAACGTAGCGGAAATTCAGGTCTGCCTCGGCGAGGCACATGGCCGGGCCGGGTACCTTGGCCCGGAAGTACAGATCGAGCCCCTCCGTCGGCTGGATGTGGATGACCAGTTGATTCGGCTCGTTGCTTTCTACCATGGAACGCGGGAAGGCGCGGTGCGGCACGGCGCGGAGCCGGACCACGATCTCCGAATCTTTCCTCGGCAGCCGCTTGCCGGTCCGCAGGTAGAAGGGCACGCCCTGCCAGCGCCAATTATCCACATGCAACTTGAGCGCCACGTAGGTCTCAGTGGTGGAGTCGGGCGCCACATCCGGCGCATCACGGTAGGCCGGCACCGCCTCTCCCCCAATCTCGCCCGCGCCGTACTGCCCTCGCACCGCCACGCGCTCTACCTGCTCCGGTTGGATGGGCCGGACGGCCCGGAGCACGTCGAGCTTCTTGTTACGAATCTCGTCGGCGGAGAAGGAAACCATCGGCTCCATCGCCACCAGGGTCAGCAGCTGCATCAGGTGGTTCTGGATCATGTCGCGCAGCGCGCCCACCTTCTCGTAATAGTCAGCGCGGTGCCCGACGCCGACTGATTCTGCCACGGTGATCTGGATGTGCTCGATGTAGCGCCGGTCCCAGATGGGCTCCCAAAAGAGGTTGGCGAAGCGCAAGGCGAGGAGGTTCTGCACTGTCTCCTTGCCGAGGTAGTGGTCAATGCGGTAAATCTGCTGCTCCTCGAACACGTCGAGCAGCGTCCGGTTCAGGGCACGAGCTGACGGGAGGTCGTGGCCGAAGGGCTTCTCGACGACGATGCGGGCGCGCTCCGGCGGGCGGTGCAGGCCGGCCGCCTCCAGCCCCTCCACCACCATTCCCATCACGGAGGGCGGCGTGGCGAGGTAGAAGATGCGGATCGTAGGCACGCTCCACTCCCCCTCATCCTCCTCGATCCCTTGCCGGATGCGCTCGTAGGTCGCCGGGTTGGCAAAATCAGCGGAGAGGTAATCGAGGTGCGCAGCGAACGCCTGCCAGCGCTCCGCCTCCACCTCCTGCCGCGAGAACTGTTGCACCCCGTCGTAGAGATGCTCGCGGAACTCCGCCTTGCTCATCTCCCGTCGGTCCACCCCGAGGATCGTGAAGCCATCGGGCAGCCAACCGTCGAGGAAGAGGTTGTAGAGCGCAGGAACGAGCTTTCGCCACGCCAGATCACCCCCCGCGCCAAAGATGGTGAGGGTCGTCGGCGGAGGCGTTTCATAAGGTTTCACAGTTAGCACTCCCTCTTGTTACATTCCAGACCGCATGAAGCAGACACTGTGCCATGGAAGTGACCCCTCTCCATGCCTTCTGTGCTCTTCTCCTGTTGGGTCGTGGCGCGCCGTTTGCGCCTCGTAACCCTCGGCGGGCCTCACGTCCAAGGGCGTGCTATTGTCGAGCGGGACAGTGCGCCTATGATCACGCAGCGCGGCCGGTCCATGGGCCGACGCCGCTGATGCGCTCTACTTGGATGCGCGTGATGTAGCCAGGTGGCGGGTCGTCCATCGGCGGAAACTTCACGTCGGGTCCCAGGTAGACGTGGGCCAACCTTTGCAGCAGTTCCGGCGCCCCACCTTCCTCGATGCGCGCCGTGCCATAGACGACGAGGTACTCAGCCAACCCCATCTCGCTGGTGGTGCCACTTTCCAACGTCAGGGCCACTCGTCCATCATTGCGAATGTTCCGCACCTTCCGGCTTTCAAGCAAATGGCCCGCGACAATATCGTTTCCGTCCAGACCAACCCACACAAGCGTTACTTGTGGGCTGCCGTCGGGATTGAGCGTGACCAAGTGTCCATGGGCTCCCGATTCAAGCAAAGCACGTGCCGAGTCAGGTAATTCCATGAGCGATGCCTCCTTTTCGAGCTGATACCTAACTTATACCAATTGTGGTATAAAGCCTCACAAACAAGCGGAGCATGGTTCGTAGTAAACACTTTAGTGTTCGTGAGACGGACGAACACTAAAGTGTTTACTACGTTCACAACACAACTGGTATTTCGGGACAGGGCCGACGTCCGGCGTAGTAAAGGGGTCGGATTACACGGCGATCATATTTCCAGCTGTCTCTTTCGTCAACTCCCCCAGCTCAAGTAATAGAGGAAACAGATGGAAAGCGTGCCATGTATTTTCCGGAGAGGCAAAAGGCATATGTAGAGTACCATGGAGTTCACCCAGCTCAGTGACTTTCTGGGCCCCAAGAAGGGAGGTACGCTATGAGTACGCTGAGTCGTTTTGGAGTACTGATTGTGCTCATGTCCGCTTTGCTGTTGTCAGCCTCGGGGACGAGTGCTACGAGTGGAACCCTATCGCAGGATGCGTCGTACCAGCTCTGCGGCCGCATCTTCTCCGATCCGCATGCGTACTGGCCTGCGTTAGAACAGTTGCCGGAACGTTCGCCCTATGCCAAGGGCAATGCCACGTGCGCTTCGACCGATTTTGTCACCTATGAGGGTATGATCGAGGGAATGAGCTACCTAGAAAGCCTCTTCCCCCAGTTCATCGAGTTCCAAAGGTTGGAGGAGGATTTCGGGGCGAACGTAGACTGCGCTCTATCGACTAGCAGCGAGGATCTGTGCTCCGCCGGCCTGCCCCAACAGGGCACCACCGCGGAGAGAGTCAAGTCGGATCTCTACATGGTGCGGGTGACCGACGAGCGCGTACCGGACGACGACAAGCGCTTTTTCGTCTTCCCGCTCGCGGTCCACGGCATTGAGCGGGCAGGCGCCGAAGCTGGCGTGCGCGCCGCGGAGGATCTGGCAACTTGGGCGGCCTGCGAGGCCGGAGTGGCGCCGGATATCGTCAACTGTGCACAGGAAGGGGCGATCCCGCATCCGCTGCTCGAGACGGATCCACAGAACAGTCTGATGGCCGGCGAGGTGCTTCAACGCTCTGCCATCTACTTCATCTTCCCGAACCCGGATGGCTGGCGCCGGGGCGACCCCGATAACCTCGCCCGCTTCTACCAACGCTACAACGGCAACGGCGTCGACTTGAACCGCGACTGGCCGACGATCGGCTTCACCTTCCGCCCCTACACCCCTTGGTCGGAACCGGAGAGCCGTGGCTTTGGCAAGGTGCTCAAGCAGATCCGCCCGCAGTGGGATGGCGGTATCGACCTCCACGGGCAGCTTATCGACAGAGCCTTCTCCTTCACCCTGCTGGGCGCCTCCCAGCGCGACTATGGCAAAAACCAGCGCATCCTTCAGACAGTCAAGGGCGCCTGGGGGGACGCCGAAGCACGCTTCGCGTGGGCGGATGCCTATATCAAGCCCAACGACGCGCCCGAGGACGACCCGCGCATGTACGGAGTCCAATGGGGCACCGTGTGGGACACCATTGGCTACCAGGTGACGGGCAGCCTGGGGGATTGGATCGACTCGCCGCTGGGCCTGGGCGGAGATGGCATCGACAACGAGATGAGCCTGTCCCATCTCAGCAACTGCGGCACCGGCTCGTGCTATCTGCCCGACTTCGAGCAGCTCCACATCGACGGCAACAAGAGCCTGATCTACTCGATGGTGAACTTCACACTGCTGCCGGAGGACACAACCTTCCGGGCTCCCGGGCAGGTCGGATACGTCTATAACCCCAGGGTGCTCGAAAATGCCGGCGACACCTCGTCGGTGCCGGGCTGGGTCAAGAAATCCTATCCTCAGGACGCCATCCAGGCGACGCTTGACATCACCAATAACTTCACCTACGAGTTCGAGATCCGTGGCCGGACGAAGAACGACAAGGTCTACAACGGCGGCGTCGAGGCCAAGATCACCTTCCCGAACCTCGGGGGCATCAGCGTCGGCTCGATCACCAGCCTCGTGCTGGAGCGGAATGTCGCAAAGGATCAGGGACACAAGGACCTGATCGAGGGCAGCGGCTGCGGCGACGGTGACCATTGGGAGGAGGTCAACCGCTACTACAACCAGTCCTCAGTCTACTTGCAGGCAGGCCAGGCCGTCCACGCTAACAGCCCAGAGCCCGGGCTCTGGCGCGTCTGCCTGACTGGCGGGCTAGCCGAGCAACTGGCGGCGACGGGCGGCTCTGCGGAGTTGGAGATCACCTTCTCCGGCGAGAAGGCCTGGGAGGATCCGGGACAACGGCCCTACTCCGTCACAAACATGAAGTTCTTCGACGATCTCCAGAGGTATATGGAGCCCGGCCAGCTCGTCGCGGTCAATGTCGACGACGTACTGCAGGGCAAGGTCGACCTGAGCCAGTTCACCAGCCTGATCATCGCCGATGATCCGCTGCCCGGCTACGTCGAGCCGATCCCCACAGGCGAGGCGCAGACCCAGGGCGAACGCGACAGCGCACCAACCGAGGCGGCGCTCACCGTTCCCTGTGCCTGGCCCAGCGATATCAATAGTGCGCCGGCCACCTGCGTGGCGGACTACGAGTTCGACGTGCTGCCGGAGTTCAACAACCAGCAACTGCTCGTCACGCTTGACTCGCCAGACTCCCTCGAGAACGATTGGGATCTATATCTCCAGCGTCAAAGCCAACTGACCGGCGAGTGGTTCACGGTCGCTTCATCCACCACGCCGACAGGCGACGAGCAGGTGAACACTCAGGCGCCGCCCGATGGGCATTACCGCGTGCGCGTTCTTAACTGGGCCGGCACCCAGCCGCCGGAGCGTCTAGCGATCGACTTCTCGAACGAGTATCCAGGCCCGTCACTTCCGCCGAGCGAACGGACGGAGGCGGAACGTGACCAGTGGGCCGCCACGCTGCGTGGCTATGTGGAGGGAGGGGGCAACCTCGTCCTCACCGATGGGGCGCTGCGCAACCTCGCCTACATGGACGTCGTGGATCGCTCTGCGGTCAACAACTTCACCGTCTACGCCGGCTTCATCGGTTTCACCCGCGATGGGCAGACGGACACCTACTCCCACCCGAGTGGGCTCGCAAAAGATGTGAACCAGCCAGGGGCCGCGGAGGGCGAAGCGTTCCGGCACCAGAGCTACGAGCCGGTCCCGCTCGGGTTCGCCATCCAGAACGAGAACGGCGCTGATTTCAACGCCTCGCCGGTCTGGGCTATCGATCGCGACGCGTGGGAGAGCCAAGCGGGCGTCGAGGGCACAGTCGGCGTCACAACGCCCGACCAAGTCACGCTTGGCGAGCTGAAACTCGGCAACGGCCGCGTGCGCATCATCGGCGCCCTCCTACCGATGCCCAGCGAGCAGTACTACCACCCGTTCGGACTGTCCAACTATGCGCTGACCTACACCGGCTACCAGGTGTTGAACAACGCCCTGCAAATTGCGCCACAGTAGCGGGGAGCGGAGTCCGTGGAGCGGGGAGCGGGGAGCGGAAGGATGAAGGATGAAGGATGAAGGATGAAGGACGGCATCATCCGAGGGCGGTACGCTATCTGCTGTTTGTGGATAGTGTAGAGCGTAGACGTGTAGACCAGGGTCGGAAAGAGCCGCCTTGGTCTACACTTAGCGGGCGTTACGCAAGAGGTAAGTCACAGATGGGGCGAGGTTCACTGTTCACTGTTGTGGTCCTCCTCGGGGACAGTGTAGGGGAGGCTAAAGGTGAAGGTGCTGCCCTTGCCGACCTGGGATTCGACCCAAATGCGACCCCCGTGGTGCTCCACGATGGTTTTGCTGATGTACAGGCCTAGGCCTAGACCGCCCTCATTATGGGCCCTTGCGTCTGTTGTGCGATAGAAGCGCTCAAAGAGGTGGGCCTGTGCCTCCGGGGCGATCCCGATGCCCTGGTCCACCACCGCTACTTGAACCTCCTGGCCACAGTCTTCGACCCGGACGACGATCTCGCCGCCATCCAGCGAGTATTTGATCGCATTGACCAGCAGGTTCTGCAGCACTTGCGCCAGCCGGTCACTGTCCCACCAACCCGTGCATGACGCCGAAGGAGCCTCTATCCGGATTGTATGCAGGCTGGTAAGCGCCTGCGCTTGCTCGGCGGAAGCGCGCACAAGCGCTACTAGATCGGTCTCACATCGCTCAAGGGCCAGAGGTTCGGCTACGAGACGGGCCACGTCAAGCAGGTCGCCAATGAGCCGGTCCAGGCGGGAGGCCTGCGTGATGATTACGTCTAGCGCGCGCTCATCGTAGGTGCCGCGCCGCCGCATCAGTTCGGCGTGACCTTTGAGCGAGGTAAGGGGACTCTTTAGATCATGGGTTACCATGGCAAGGAACTCCCGTTGCAGGCGCTCCATGGCACGGCGCTCAGAGATGTCACGGATCACCGACAGATATACCACCTCTGTCGGTAAGGCAACGGTGCTCGCTCGCGCCTCCACCGGCACCAGCGAGCCGTCCCGCCGGCGCAGTTCCAGCTCGCCCTGCCAGTACCCCTCTTCCAGGAACCGAGCATACTCCGCCTCGGTCCACGTCGGCCCGGCCGCTACGACATCGGCTACCCGCAATTGCAGGAGTTCATCACGCGAATAACCCAACAGCTCGGTTGCGGCGGGATTGACGTCCACGTAACGCCCCTCGGCGTCCGCCACCAGGATTGTATCGGCCGCGGCCCCCATGAGGCTACGGTGGTGAGCCTCTGACGCAAGGCCCAGCTCGATCGCATGAGCAATCGAGAGCAACCAGCCTGACGTGTGGATGCTGGCACACTCGTTAGGAACAGAGAGGTCCAAGACGCCCGCCAGCGACCCATCCGGATAGTGCAGGGGAAAGCCGACGCAGGTCCACGTAGCATAGGCCTCGAGAAAATGCTCCGGGCCGACAAGGATGACAGGAACCTGCGTGGCGAGCGCCGTGCCGACCCCGTTACAACCGATATCCCGCTCATGCCAGGAGGCGCCCTCGAAGAGGTTGGCACGCTGCCCGCGCGCCTGAGCGACCGGATCGGCAAGCAATCGCAGAATCGTCCCCTCGGCATCGGCCAGCGCGACGAGGTGCGGCTGGTTCTCGAGGCTCACATGCACCGTCCGAAGAAAGGGGTCCGCGATCTCGAGGAGCCGCCGATTGTGCTCCTGGGCTTGCCGAAGCTCCTCGTCGTCTACTGACTGGAGAGGGAGCTCGCGTGGGTCAAGGCCATAATCGCGGCAACGTTCCCACGCTTCTCGAACCTGAGGTCGCACCCGTGCGTCTACGCGACCCGTCTCAACATATTGCCGCCACAGCGCGTGCAACTCCCCTATCGAAGATGGCAACGTCAATGCCAGCTCCTGTGCCTGCTTGAACTGGTCGGCCAGCTCTCTAGAATAGGTTATCTCCGAGGACACGTACTGCCTCCCCTAGATTCGCGCCGCGAGTTGAAGGGCGGCGTCGAGAGGTTGATCTCTAGCATCTTGTCTTCCCAAAAGGAATAACACAGTGAGGTAGGGCACAGCAGTAGGTAGCAGGTAGCAGGTGGCTAGCTACGCGAGTGCCGGCCTTCAGTATAGCTCCTTTTCTGCTCCTGTTCAATGTTCTAATTGCTCGACCCTCATCTTTTCCTGCTTTCGTTGGGGGCATGTAGGATAATCTGGTTGATGACGGTTATGGAAAGGATGTGATGGGCGACATCTAACGGAGCTGAATCACCAAAATCAAGTCGACCCACGATGAGCCTTCGCGCGCTCCCGCACCCCTCACGGCCTCAGCCAGCTCTCCCACTGGGCCATACCTCCTTCCCCCTTTATGTCTAGTGTAGAGGTGTAGAGGTGTAGATCCTCACACCCCTACACCCCCACACGCCCACACGCCGTCCCGCTCCCCGCTACAGGGACCGCGTCTCATTTTCGCCGTTTTCCGGCTAGCATTCTCCAACATGGGACATTTGAGACACTCCCACCCCTGTCTCATTTGTGCTCCTTCTCGACAGGAAACTGGCAGAAATGAGACATTTGAGACACTCCAACCCCTGTCCCATCCTCCCATTTCTCCCCCAAAATCCCCAAAATAGGACAGGTGAGTTCTCATCCCTGCTCCCTCATCCATCACCCCTCAGCCCTTCCATCC
>JALZCF010000562.1 GCA_030863245.1 Chloroflexota bacterium | reverse complement strand
TGGGGTCGGGGGATTTCCCGCCCTAACCGTCACACTCAGCTGCACGAGTACTACTCGTTCCAGCCTGCGTACTTTGCACAGGCTTGCTCCATGTTCGTAGCGGCGTTCCTGACAAGTTCTTCAACGTCCACATCACGCCCCTGTGAGACGTTCTGCAGCAGCTCGGCATGGATCTGCTGGTACTCGGTGTAGCACGGCGTTTGGATGCGCGGCACACCGATCTCTTGCAGACCTTGCGCGAACAGTTGTTGTGGATACTCGTTGTACTCCGGTAACGTGTTCAGGAGGTCGAAGCGCGCCGGTAACTGGCGAACGTGATCGTACCAGATGCGGGAGCCCTCTGGCCCGGCGAAGAACTTCACCATCGCTACAGTCGCCTCACGGTTGGGCGTATTCGGGGAGACACCGAAGTGCCATGATCCGGTATGACAGAGTTGTGAGCCATCCGCGAAGTACGGGATGCCCGTCACGCCATAGTTGAAGTCACCTTCCGGGTAGAGGCGGTTGATCTGCCCGATACGGTTGTCGGGGCTTACCATGAAGGCCGCCTGGCCACCGACAAAGATATCTGGGATCGGCTCGACCGGCGTGACCGCACGGTCGCCGATGTGCCAGGCGCGATAGGTCTCGTAGGCATCGATCGCCTCCGGCGTATCGATGTAACCATGGAAGGTGATACCGTCCGGGCCAACACCCTCGAAGGTCGGGGTGCCACGCT
This sequence comes from Chloroflexota bacterium, assembly GCA_030863245.1. Lineage (GTDB taxonomy): Bacteria > Chloroflexota > Anaerolineae > Ardenticatenales > Ardenticatenaceae > JALZCF01. The sequence goes on along the minus strand of JALZCF010000562.1, from coordinate 11,672 downwards.
CACCCGCTGAGCGGCGTGGGATGCCCTGCTCATAGTCACCCCACCAGGTGCCTTGCCCCCAGCGCAAGCCCCAAATATCTGGCGTGCCATCCCCAGTATTGTCCACGGTGGTCTTTTCCCATGCGTCCCACGCCTCTGCAATCGTCCACCCTTCCACTTCGGCTGGTGGCTGGAGACCGGCCGCATCGGTGTAATCTGCGTTGTAGAACATCATCGAGCAGCTCTGCATGACCGGCGGTGCGTAGAACTCGTCCAGGTAAGATCCTTCCTCCACCGACTGTGGCACCCACTCATTGAGCTCTTCCTCAGTGTAATACTCGGCAAGGGAGATAATGGCACCGTTGTACGCATAGTGCTTGATGTCGGGGCCATCTGCCAGAAAGGCGTCAAAGTCCGCTCCTGCGGCTACGGACGCCTCGATTTGCGGAAACAGCTGTGCGAACGGGACCGCATCGACAGTGACCTCTGCATTGGCCCACTGCGGGTCGCTCTGCTTCCACGCCTCGATCATGGCTTCTAGCGCGAGTAACTGGTCAGGGTCGTCCAACGTGAGGAACCGGAGTTCAACCGCCTCACCGGGCGCGCCAGCTTCGGCCTCGCCGGTCTCTGCCTCGCTTGCCTCGTCAACCGCCTCGACGGCCTCTGTGGCGGTATCCTCATCAACTTCTGCTGCCTCTTGCCCTGCACATGCCGCCACGGCAAAGGTAGCCAGTACCACTGCAACAATCATGGCGAGTGTGCGATAGTGATCGCGATTCATGACGTTTCTCCTCCTATGGGAAAGTAAGTGGCTTCAATCGACGATGACTCGGCTCACAGCTCCCACTCAATAGCAGACGCTATGAGCAACTACGGACTGCTAACATTATGTCATCGGTCCTGCCTGACCTCCTTTCCCTATCTCAGCCCTCGATGATCTTGACTAGCACACGCCGCGTGCGCGGGCCATCGAAGTCGAAGAAGAGCAGCCCCTGGGAGTGGCCCAGCACCAGGTCACCCTCGTCGATCAGGACTACCTCGCTGTTCCCCACCAAGGTCGCCTTGATGTGCCCGGCCGCATCCGAGGGCGTATCAAAGATGTGGTAAAAATCGGTGCGGGTTGGCACGATCCGACGCACCTCGCTAACGATATCACGCGCCGTGTTCGGATCGAGGTAACTGTTGATGGTAATCGCTGCCGTTGTGTGAGGCACCAGGATGAAGCAGATTCCGCTTTGAATCCCACTCTCACGCACCACCCCTCGCACCTGGTCGGTCATATCGGTCAGGCTATCGCCTTTCGGCGTCTCGAGCTGGATCGTCTTATACATGAGTGATCCTCTCCTGAACCGGTACGACGCGTCTCGAAAACGCCCCTACGGTCGAGTCGCGGATGATAAGGTGAGGCTGGAGACGGATGTATTGAGGTTGTTCAGGTCCCTCATCACGAATGCGCCCCAGCAACAACTCGACCGCATTGCGCCCCATCTCCTCCAGCGGCTGCCGGACGGTTGTGAGAGCGGGACTGGTGTATGCGGTCAAGGGAATGCCATCAAAGCCAACGACTGCTATTTGCTCAGGCACGTGCACCCCCCGCTCGGTGAGTACCTGCAGGACACCAAACGCCATCATGTCGTTAAAGGCAAAGATCGCGCTCGGCGGCTCGTCGAGCGTCAGAAAGTAAGTGGTCGCCTCTCGCCCCGTGCCGGGGAGGTAATCGCCGCGATAAAGCAGTGCTGGATCCAGAACAAGACCGGCTTCCTCCAAAGCACGTTGAGAGCCGCGCAATCGGTCGTCGCTCACAGTGGAGGCTATCCGCCCCTGTATAAACCCGAGGCGCCGGTGGCCCAAATCAAGGAGATGCTTGGTCGCCTCATACGCGCCCCCCTCGTTGTCAATCTCGACCGCGTCCAACCCGATCCCCGGCATTTGTCGCTCGAACATGACGACGGGCGTCCCATCGCTGACAACAAAATCAATCTGTGCAGCCGTCATCTGGGCGCTGATACAGACGAGGCCATCCACACGGCGAGCAAGCAGATCATTAAGGTGCTGAAGTTCCAGTGCCGGCTGCCAGTCGGAGTTACACAGGATGACGTTGTACCCTTGCCTGGCCGCAGCACGCTCAATACTGTAAGCCACAGAAGCGAAGAAGGGAATTTCGATGCTTGGAAGAAGAAGGCCGAGAGTGAGGGTCTCGCGCCGTCGCAGGCTACGCGCTACCGCATCCGGTTGGTAACTGAGCGTCTCCATGGCCAAACGAACCCGTTCAGTAAGCTCAGGGCTTACGTAGCGAGTTCCGTTGATCACGTGGCTCACAGTGGCCATCGAAACGTCCGCCAACCGAGCCACCTGTCGCATCGTTGCCATTTAGTTACCATATGCCTATGGAGGATGCCACGTAAACGATTACGCAGCAAGTGAAGATAGTTTAACAGAGTTGAAATGCCATGTCAACCGGCAAAGTGGCGGAGTAGCGGGTAGCGACGTTCTCACTTCTCAACTCCCCGCCATAAGACCCCAGCCGAGGCCAAACAGACCAGCGCCGAGAGGAGCGCATTAGGCAGCAGCGCGTCCACGCGCGCGAACAGGAAGGTGCCGACCAGGGGTGCCATCAGGCGCGCCAACCCCATCGAGGCGACGTTCAGCGAGATGGCCGTGGCGCGCGCATCGGCGGCGAGTTCACTCACCAGGGGGAAGAAAGAGACAATGGTGAACTCGAAACAGAAGAAGACCAACGCGAAGCCGGCCAGCGCCGGCACCAAAGCGCCGCTGAGGAATGGGAGCCAGAGCAATGCGACGCCAAAAGCCACAAGGCCGAAGATTACGCTGCGCTTCTTTCCAAGACGGTCGGTCCAGGCAAATGTACTGCCCTCCGCCAGCAGTTCCGATAGACCCACCACAATACTTACGATCCCGATGGCGCCCACCGAGAGGGCAAAGCGTTGCTCCAGGAAGGCCCCGTACACGACAAAAACATTCTCCACGGCGAAGACGATGCCGAAACCGGTCACGAGCGCCGCCCGGATGTGCGAGCGTGCCAGGAGTTCGCGCCACGTGAACGCGGTATAGGAACGGGTCGGACGTGTCACGTGGGAGGCTGACGGCACGAACAGATGCGTGCCCACCAGCGCCGTGACCAGGAGTAAGGCGATGACTCCCCAGGGGGTACGCCACCCCCACCGTTCGATGATCCAGCCACCGGCCGGCACGCCGAACAGCCATGATAGCGCCCACGCCATAGAGATCAACGCGAACGGACGGGCGCGCCGGTCATAAGGAACCATGTCACCTACGTATGCCTGCACAGTGGGATCGTACAGCGCCCGCGCCAGACCGATACCTGCGAAGGCGATGAGCGCAGCGGGGTAGGCGCCGGTGAAGAACACGACACTCGTCGCCGCGATCAGGATCAGCAGGGCCACCTCCATCATGCGGCGGCGGCCGTAGCGATCAGAGAGGTGACCAAAGAGCGGTGCTGCAACCCGTACCCCACCCTGGACCGATACCAGCCGACCGGCTGCCTCTAAGGAAACGTCTAACCCACGCGCTATCGCGGGGAGGAAGGGGTAGAGCACACGAAAGGCCATGTTGCCCAGCGTGCGTGCGTAGAGCAGCGTGAGGATCGTCCGGTGGGTCAGGCTGGGCGGCTCCTCGCCCGGCGCCTGACGGTCCGTAGAACTTCTCTTAATTGACTCGATCCGGTCATCCATGGAAGGGTAGTTAGTTACCGGTCCAGCGCGGCCGATAGGGCTTGCCATACCTGTGCCATCTGAGCAGGCGCAAACAAGCCCTCTTCGGTCACGATGGCCCGGATGCGCTGCGGCGGCGTCAGGTCGAAGAATTGGTTCTGCACTGTAACATTATCGCCATGCTCGAATTCATCCTCATGGATGATCTCACCCGGTGGACGGCGCTCGAGTACGATAGGGAAGCCCTGCTGTGTCTGCCGCTGGAGCTTCATCAGCTCGCCCGCGACGTAGAACGGCTTGTCGAATCGCTCGGCGACAATAGAGAGAAGGTTGGTACCCATCTTATTGGCAAGGGTGCCATCGAGCCCTACGCTATCGGCGCCCACAACAAGCCAATTGGCGGCCGGAACCATCTCCGCCATGGCCGCGTCGGTAACGAAGGTCACGGGCACCCCTAGACTGGAGAGCCGTCCTGCCGCGAAGCGTCCCTCCCGCAGCGGCCTCGACTCGGTACAGATCACATGAAATTGTTTGCCCATTCCCTTTGCCTGCGCGAAGATGGCCAGCACCGACTCACTGAAGCTATGCATCATGATGATTTGCCCGTCCTGCACGAGGCGTGCGCCGATCGTGCCCAGTCGCTCCACGGCGCTTCGCGAGTGGTCAAGAAAGCGGTGCGCGCGGGCGCGCACCGCTTCGCGCGCACCGGCAAGACTTTCTTCACTCACCTCTGCTCGCGCCGCCTCGATCACTAGCGTCCGCGCGTTGTGGATGGTCGCCATCGTAGGCTTCTCTTCCAACAGCGCAGCTGCGACCCGCTCCAACGCTGCGAAAAGAGCAGGCGTGCTCTCGATACGGTCGTCTTCCGCCACCAAACGGAAAGCGTGTGCGGCTGCCTGGCCGAATGCGCTGCCTCCTCGTACGCGCATCGCACGCACCTCCTGTAGGACATGCTCAGCCGAGTGAAATATGAGCGGTTCCATCCTCCTTGCCCAACTACTTCATACTACCGAGTGAGTAAACAGGAACGTCTACGGAATCCATGATGAGCACGAGGCTGTCAGGCGGAGCCGAAACCAGCACGGCGGTTGAGGCGCCTGCCGAGCCACGAAGGTTGATCTCAGGCAGCGGATCGGCCGGATGGAAGGTCGTCCCCGCAACGCCGCCAAGTTCCTGAGCCTCACGCATCACCCCCTTGGATCCGACCGGCAGGATCTCGTGTACTCCCTCCAGATACAATAGAGCCAGCACGGTCTCAATCGAGGCAATGTCAGGATCGAACTCGGTGTAGGGAATGGTTACGCCGCCTTTGGGGTTGCCCACACAGAAGACCACATCCCCCGGCTGCGTCCGCCCGATGCGGAACCGGTCCTCGAGGGCCACTCCCAGCACTGTCACGCCGATCCCGCTCTGAGTCGTGCGCGCGTTGTCCTCGGTGCTCCCAGTCAGCATCATGTCAGGATCGAAACCAGCACGTTGCAATGCACCCTGCATCGCCTCTATCATCCGCTGGCCGGATGGCTCCATCTCCATGCAGAGTGCGTTGACAACCAGGAAAGGCATCGCTCCCGCCGCCAGGACCTCCATCATCGGCACCTTCAATGCAGAGATACCCACCTCCGCATATGACTTCGATAGCGCGTCGTTGGGCTTCTCACCGATAGATGCATTCGAGTCGCATGCGATAACAAGATATAAGCCGCCAAGTAGTTCAAACAGGATCAGATCGCGCACCCGCTTGAGAGCGGAGGGTGCGGCGGCACCCTCCTGCCGGAGCCACTCCCCACGCGCCACCGCGAGCAACTGCTCGTACTCCGCGCTCAAGGTGCGTGAGCTGGGTAGGTTCATCAGCGCACCTCCCTGTTTGGTCGCACCAGACGCGCGGCCGGATCGTCTGCTACTAACTCAAGCACACGAGACAGAGGCGGCACGCGGCGTCCTGCTCCCCGTGTCGATGCGACGGCGGCACCCATGGCACTCGCCACGGCGCCGCACTCGCGCCAACTGCCGCCCCGAAGGTAGGCGGCAACAAAGGCCGCCACAAACGCATCCCCCGCCCCCACCGTGTCCACCACCTTGACGTCAAACCCAGGCTGGTGGCTCACTTGCTCCTCCGCGGCGATGTAGCAGCCCGCAGACCCTGCTTTCAACACGACCACCTGTGGCCCAAGTCCCTGAAGCGCACGCGCCACCTCTTCCGGCGCCCCATCATGCCCGAGAAAGGTTGCCTCCTCCTCGGTCAGCAAGAGCACATCCGTCTGCACGAGCACATCGGCCAGTAGCTCACGCTCCAGAAAGGCAATACTCGGCCCTGGATCGAAAAACACCGTTGTGCCGAACGAACGTGCCGTACGGAGGGCGTGAAGCACATCATCCGGCTGCAACAGATCGCGCAGGGCATAGCCGGTCGTATAGACGCTCCGGCTGCGGCGGATCACGTCCAGCCACCGCTCGGGAACAGGTTCAGCTGGCCTGTTATCTTTGATACCCAGAAAGACGTGCTCTCCGGCCTTATCGGTGACGACCACGCAGAGCACAGTCTGCCGACCCGCGTACATAGCTACCTCCGAGACATCCACGCCCTCATCCGCCAGCATCTGCACTACCTGCCGCCCATACTCATCATCGCCGAGTATACCTAACGCGGCTACCTGTAGCTCGACTCGTCGTGCAGCGACCAGCGTCGTACAGGAGCCACCTAACTCGACAAACAACCCATCAGCCCAACCGTGCTCATTGGGGCGCAGTGGCAGGGAGCTAACCGGGAGAATAATGTCCGCAACCAGATCGCCAACGACTACCAGATCGTACTTCGTCATCGTCATCTCCTTCCCGCCAGGCTCAATCAAAGCTGTGCTTGCAATCGAGCCGTCTGCCGCCTGCGCCACCAGAGCAGGGATGTACCTGCCGCAATCGGGATCAAGGGGAAAAGCAGGAGGCGCGGTAGCTCTATCGTCGGTACCACGCGTACTTTCCGCGCGCTCCCCTCGAGCAACGCGCCCTCTGCTGAGCGAAGCTGCACCTCGTATTGTGGGAGCTCCTCGAGGAGGGCAAGGCGGTACCCGACGAAATCCATGCGGGGCGTCAGATCGGGCGTGGCCGGATCGTAAGGAATAATCTCGTAGCCCAGCTCCCTCCCCGGCGTCTGCCGCACAAAATACGCCTGCAGGGGAATCTGGTCAACCACTTGCTCCCCGTGGACGACCTCCAGCACGGCGTCCTCCAATATCTCGCCGCCGACCCACTGCCACTCGGACCCGCTGGCGTCGCCGGGGTACTGTGGATTCTGCAGGCGCTCGTAGGCGAGTGTGGGATACTCGCGGATCACCTGCGGTTGGAGATAGAGAACGCTCCCCGCTTGGCCGAGGATCGCATCGGAAAGGTCACTCAACTCTTCGGGGAACGTCCAGCGAGCCTCCGGGATCACCTTGTAGCCTACCGCGGTGCGGCGCGGCGCGAAGACGACAAGGCCTCGCTCACTTCCAGGTACAATAGCGCCATCAGGCTCACGGACACGTACGCGGTAGCTCCCCTCCTCCAGTTGGATGGGGTACCCCTTGTTCAACCCTGTGCTATAGATGGTCAGAGGCTGAGGCGGCTCCGGTGGAGGTGGAAGTGCTTCCGGTCCCTGTCCTTTTGCCTGTGCCTCGCGGACCAACTCCAGCCACGCCTCACGCGCATTCCGGTAGGCCAGGGAAGCCTGCTGGAAGGCTGCCTGCTCTTTCTCGAAACGATCCTGCGCTTCCAGCGCCTCCTGGCCCACGTAGAGCTCCGGCAGGGGAGTGCCCCCGTCGGACGCGAAGTGGATCGTGTAAGGAACCTGCTCCACGGTGGCGACCACCGCGCCGTCCCTTACAATCTCCAGCGTACCCTCCACCAGCTCATTCATCTCGGACCAGGCCGCACGGTATTCATTGGTGATCGCCCAGAAATAGACCAGGGTGCGGCGCGGGGATAGGACGTTGGGGTGCTCTGCCAGCAGGTAGATCGTCTCTACTATGGGCGGGGCAAAGGTACCGATGACTTCCCCAGGGAGGAGCGCGTTGATTCCATAGACAAACGCCTCTTCACGATCCTCTCCCTGGGCTAGGGCCGACAATGCGCCCGGGAGCATGCCAAACAGGCAAAGAACCACCAAGGCTCCAACCAGAAAGTACTTCATTGTTCGTCGGCTCACGGCAACACCCCACGCTCCCGCACACCCGCTATCGCCGCCGCCAACCAGAGCAGAGACTCAGCGAGCGCTGCCAATCCATAGGAGGCAACTGCCCCCCAGCCGCCACGCAAGGCGGCCTCCAGACTCGCATCAAGCGCGTGAAATGGCGACACCCACACGAGATACGCATTCAAATTGCGTGACACAACGCGCAGGAAGCGCAGCGCATCGTAGTAGCGACTTGTGGGAGGAATATTCAGCAGCGCGGCATAGCCGCCCTGGATGGCCCACAGCAGCAACAGCACTGCCACCAAGAGCAGAACGACCATGCGGCTCGAACGGGCGATGGCGGATACAAATAGACCAAAAGCCACACCGAGCCCGGCCACAGGGAGGGTCGGCAGCAGGCCCCACAGCAGCGACGCTGGGACCACGAAGTTGGTGATCCATACCAGCAACAGCAGCGGTGGGACGAGCAGCGCCAGCAGGAGGGCATAGATGGCGACGCCTGCTAGAAAGTGTGCGCCGACCAGCGCTGCCGCGTCCACCGGGGCGAAGAAGAGGATTTGAAGCGCTCCCTGCTCGCGTGGGCGCACGATGGCCAGGGCCGCCCCTACTATTACGTAAAGCAGAGCGAGCGAGGTAGCCACGAAGAGCGGCTGAAAGAAAGGGCGAGAGACGATGTTCAACCCGCTCTCATCGACAAAGCGCACCGAGTTGTATACCAGGAGCGCGGCCAACAGAAGGGCGACAGCAGCGGTCAGGTAGAAACTCCAGCCGAGTAACGCATCGCGCACCTCCTGGCGCGCGATGCGTTGAAGCACCTGCCAGCGCACCCCCCAAATGCTGCCGGCGGCCCGCGTCTGGATACTCATGGCGCCCCCACCAACAATTCTACGTTTTGATTGGTTATGGTAACGAAGGCTTCCTCCAGCGACATCTGCTCCGTCCCCATCTCGAGAAGCACTCCCCCCTCTTCCACCACCGTGCGGAAGATCTCCGGGCGCACATCATGGCGCCCTGTGACATGGACTTCGACTTGCCGCCCTTCGACATCCACGCGCTCCACGTTCGGTATCACGGCGAGCGCATCCGAGAGGGACGGGAGCACCTCTACCAGCTCCAGGCGGACGACGGTCACGTGACTGAGATGACACCGGATTCCCTCGACCGTATCCTCGATCAAGAGTCTCCCTCGGTGTAAGATGCCGATGCGATCGGCAGAGCGCTCGACCTCCGAGAGGATATGGCTCGAGATCAACACCGAGCCTCCCTCCCGCCGGTGTGCTTCGACCACCTCGCGCACCTGCAAGATTCCGGAGGGGTCCAGCCCACTGACTGGCTCATCGAGGATCAACAGTTCCGGCTCATGTACCATCGCACGGATCAGACTCAGCTTCTGGCGCATGCCACGCGAGTAGGCATGCGCCAGGACGTGACGTGCGTCCCACAGGTCCAGCGCCCGAAAGAGGACCTCCATCCTGCCCTCCGGCCGCACTACACCGTGCAGGTCAGCAAAGAAATGAACCAGCTCCCAGCCGGTCATCTTCGAGGTTGAAGGAGGTTCCTCCGCCACGACCCCAACCCGCCGTTTCAGCAGGATACCACCCTCCGCCAGTGGCTGACCGAAGAGAAAGACACGCCCGTCAGTCGGCTCCAACAAACCCAAAAGGAGGTAGATCGTGGTCGTTTTCCCGGCGCCGTTAGGCCCCAGGAAGCCGTAGATCTCCCCCTCACGAACATGGAGGTTGAGATTCTCTACGGCGACTCTGGAGTCATATCGCTTGGTCAGACCCTCCGTTCGTATCATCGTATCAGTCACAAGATGTTAAAGGGTTGGGGGACAGCCACCCCAACCCCTTCTTTCTATCCATCTATCCTTGACAAACTGGTAGCATCAAACTGAATGATAGCACGGCAGCATAAAATCAAAGTGGACGAGAGGAGGTGCGCCTATTATAATGACATAGGTGAGTGCAGCAACCCTCTGGGACATGATTGAGGGTAGTGAACGGAATGCGGTTGAAATAGCTTCAGCAGCCCTTTTTATCAGAGGGAGACCACTCGTAGGCACCAAATTCCACCCGAAACGTAGTACACCACCTGATTGAGTCATCTCTTGGCATGGACAACGCTTTCTCTATCCCTGCGGCTCTTTTTTCGCCGCCTCGGGATCTTTCTCGTGGGCAATATCCTCTGGCTGTTGCTCAGCCTCCTGCTTGTGACGTGGCCGGCCGCAACGGGTGGACTTTTCTATCTCGCCCATCGGGTGGTACGGGAGGAACGTGACCTCGACCCTCACTATGCGCGGGTGGCTGACTTTTGGACTGGCTTCCGCCGCTACGGGTTACAGAGCACGATCGTGGTGTTGCTAGACCTGGGCGTGCTAATCATCCTGGCCACGGCTCTACGTTTCTACCTCAACAGTCCCGTCGAGCCACTCCGCTGGCTGATAGGCCCCATTTTTGTCGTGCTGGCGACCTGGCTAGGCATGCAGGTCTACCTGTTCCCGCTACTGATAACCTCAGCGGAGCAGGGGATCGTCACCGTGGTTCGGCGCGCCTTTCTAACAGCAATCAGCTACCCGCTCGACACGCTGTTGTTGCTTCTCTCGTTGTTCCTACTGAGTGTCGCGTGCCTGGCACTGGCCGGGCCGGTCTTGCTGCTGCTCTTCGCCCTGCTCGCTCTGATCCAGACGATGGCGCTGAGAATGATCCGCATCGAGCGCAGCGAGATATCACCCCAATCCAATCGCAATAAAGTGAAATAGGAGGAGAGAGTAGCGATGGCTGACCGAAAGACAATCGTTGTCGTGGGCAGCTTGAACATGGATCTGGTCGTGCGTACTGCACGCCTTCCAAGCCCCGGTGAAACAGTACGTGGCTCTGACTTTGGCACCTTTCCTGGTGGCAAAGGTGCGAACCAGGCAGTGGCCGCCGCTCGCGTGGCCGACGACGAGACGCGTGTCTACATGGTGGGACATGTGGGAGAGGATGATTTCGGGAAGGCCTTACGCAACAGCCTCCGCGACTCCGGTGTGAATGTAGAACAGGTCCGCACCGTGCCGGGAGCAACCGGCAACGCCATGATCGCGGTTGAGGAGAGTGGCGAGAATTTCATCATCATCACGGCAGGCGCCAACGGCACGCTCACCTCGGGGGACCTGGACGAGGTTGCGCCGCTGCTACAGGATGCAGAGGCCCTGTTACTTCAACTCGAGATACCGCTGCCGGTGGTCGAACGCGCCGCCCAGCTTGCGGCAGAGGGTGGCACAGGGGTCATCCTCAATCCGGCCCCCGCGCCAGATGGACCACTTCCCCCCTCATTACTACGTCATGTCTCGATTCTGATCGTAAACGAGACGGAAGCCGCCGCGCTGGCCGGGGAGCAGGACCCGGGGGTAGCCGCCAAGGCGTTGCGCACGCTGGGCATTCCGGTGGTTATCCTGACTTTGGGAGCAGAGGGCGCCATAGTCTTGCATGAAGGAGAGAGCAAGCAGGTGCCTGCATTTGCTATCACGCCGGTGGATACGACCGCAGCGGGCGACGCATTCGTGGGTGCCCTCGCCGCCGCGCTGGTAGAGGGACACTCACTCCTCGACGCGGTACGCTTCGCCAACGGTGCTGGCGCGCTTGCTGCTACCCGACCAGGCGCGCAGCCATCCCTGCCCCGCCGCCGGGAGCTCCTGGAGTTCATCAAGTAACCGTAAGGTCACAGGTACCTCTCCTGCCACCGTTGATCCTGTGCCAGTAGCGCGTAGACCACAAGCGTCTTCGTGAGATGCACCAGATCTCCACAGTGCGACACGGGGGTCCGATCGATGTGCGAGTAGGCGCCGGGGAAGC
>JALZCF010000552.1 GCA_030863245.1 Chloroflexota bacterium | reverse complement strand
TGGAACTTGATGAGCTGCCAGAGCATCTGCTTATCGTGGGCGGTGGGTATATCGGCCTGGAGTTTGGTCAACTATTCCACCGCTTGGGTAGCGACGTAACCATATTGCAGCATGGACCGCAACTGGTGGCACGGGAAGACGCTGACGTTGCCCAAGCGCTCACAGAGATTCTACGTGAAGATGGCGTTGAGGTACTTCTGGAGGCCGATACTCGGAAGGCCGAGCAGACGGATGAAGGCCAGATCGCTCTGACCGTGCAGATGCCTGAGGGGGAACGGGAGGTGCGTGGCTCACACCTACTCGTCGCAGCTGTCCGCAAGCCCAACACCGATCACCTTAATCTGGAGGCAGCCGGCGTCGAGATGGATCAGCGCGGTTACATCCGTGTCACCGAGCGGCTGGAAACCAACGTTCCTGGCATCTATGCCTTGGGGGATGTGAACGGGGGGCCAGCTTTTACGCATATCTCCTATGACGACTACCGAATTATCGCGGCTAATTTACTTGAAGGTGTCTCACGGACGAGTAGTAGTAGCCTGATCCCATACACTCTCTTCACCGATCCGCAATTGGGGCGCATCGGGTTGAGCGAGAAGGAGGCGCGCGAGCAAGGGTACAACATCCGCGTTGCCAAGATCCCGATGAGTTGGGTTGCTCGTGCGATCGAGGTTGGCGAAACACGGGGCCTGATGAAGGCGGTCGTGGATGTAGATACCGACCAGATTCTGGGAGCCGCCGTCCTAGGCATCGAGGGGGGCGAACTCATGGCGATGTTACAGATCGCCATGATGGGTAACCTTCCCTACACCAGCCTACGGGACGGCGTCTTTGCCCACCCCACGCTCGCAGAATCCCTCAACACGTTATTCATGTACATGGACTAGAGAAGAGAATAGTTGCAACTCCTCCTTCCGCATGGCGATGATCTGCCATATCAAGGCAGTGTTCCTGCCCTTCAGTCGTCTATCTCCTCTAGCAGATCCAGGCGTTTCAGCCGGTCGATAGCGTAAGCGCGTGTCTCAGCATCCACTAGGTCCAGGTGCTTCCGGATGAGCTTGGCTTCCTGGACGGCAAGTTTTCGCTTCGCCTGATACGGCAGATCGTCTCCTGCCATCATCTGTTCTACCTGATGGAGGCGCGCCTCCAGGCGGTCCCGTTCCTCGCGTGGCAGCGGAATATCGTCATCGTCAACATGACGCTCTGCTCCTCCTGATTCCGGCAGGGTAATATCGTCGCTCACTCCAGTTCCTCCTATTTAAAGCGGATGATGCAGCCACGTGAACTACTTATCGAGAAGCACGCTGTGTGCCGGCACTTTACCTTGCGGCTTGGATGGGTTCGCTTACCAAGGGGTACCGTTATCCACTCCGATAGCATTTTGTGCTACACTCACGCGCTGGTGTTAAAACCAACTGTCCTCGCAGGTTGTATGAGTACATGTTGATCAACAAGGATTATTCTCGCTTCTTCTGGATTGGAAACAGGAACGGGTATGGAACGAGTTGCTGATTTGGTGGAGCAGGCCCGGCGTGCTGCTAGCTCCGGGCGAGTGGCCGAAGCGCGTAGGCTGGTTGAGGAGGCGCTGGTAAACGACGCGCGTAATGTGGACGCTTGGGTGCTGCGGGCGCAGCTGGCGGGAGATGTGTGGGAGGCTCGTCGTTCCTGGCAGGGGGTGCTCGCGTTGAAGCCGAATCACGAGGAGGCGTTAGCTTTCCTACATCCATCTCGAGAAGCACCGTTCGAGGAACCGGTCGAATCATCTAGAACGAAGCGAAACCTCAAGTTTCGCCTGCCACTACCAAATGTGGGATTCTTTGTGGCACTCGGGCAGCGCCTAGGGTTCGGCGCCATCGTGCTGCTCGCGCTTATGGTGCTGAGTTTTCTCGGTTTGGAGATGGCGCGGGGCACCGACTTTGGACCCGCCCTCACCCACGCTCTAGGGGAGAGTGTGACCTACGTCGGACGAATTGCGCGCGGCGATCTAGGAGCCGTGACGGCAGCAAACGATTCCATTCTGCCTCGACCCATATCCGACGTCGTTGCCGAGACAGTGACGAGGAGTTTCGGGCTGCTGGGGGCCGCCCTGGTCATCGCGATGGCTGGAGGCATCACGTTGGGAACGTTGGCAGCGTTGCGCCGTCATTCATCCTGGTCGCTTCTGTTCATCCTCGTGTCCATCGTCGGTGTGTCGGTGCCGAGTTTCTTTGCAGCGATCCTCTTCCAGTGGCTCGTCATTCATTTGGGCCGCTTCAGTGGGGGAGTGGCACCGTTGCCGGTGGGGGGATTTGGTTGGGATAGTCACATCATCTTGCCTGCCCTGGTGTTGGCCGCGCGTCCCCTTGCTCAGATCACCCGTGTTGCCTTCATCTCCCTGAGCGAGACACTGGAGCAGGACTTTGTACGAACCGCGCACAGCAAGGGGTTGCTACCCCGCACGATCCTGCAGCGTCACGTGATTCGCAACGCTGCAGTTCCGATCCTTACCACCATTGGCCTCTCGCTACGTTTCTCGCTGAGTAGCCTGCCAGTGGTCGAGTTATTCTTTGCTTGGCCCGGAGTTGGCTACACTCTTCTCGAGGCCATCGCGCGCCGCGATGACAAGCTGACGGTGGTCCTCGTCCTCTGCTTGGGGCTGCTCTTCATCGTCGTCAACACCCTGCTCGACCTCAGCTATCGCCTGATCGATCCTCGTCTGAAGGAGGTGGCCCAGGAGCAAGTGAAAAAAGGCAGTGATCTCCTTGGCGCGCTCCGCTCCCTCCTTGCCGATGTAGGCGCTTCACTCGTGGATAACCCGATCACGCAGTGGCTGCAGCGTAGGCCGTCCGAACCCAGTCCCTTCCGTGGAGTGCTTGCCCAGCAGAGCTGGGCTGTTCCTGAACAGAGCATGACGCATCGAGGCGAGCGATGGCGTGCCTGGATACGCGGCACCGTTCGCAATCTGCCTTTCGTGCTTGGCGGGTTCCTCGTCATGGCGCTCTTTATCATCTATCTCTTCGGCCCAGCTCTCTCGCCCCACAGTCCCTACGCCCGCCAGCTCGTCGGGATGGTAGATGGTCAGATCGCCGCGCCGCCCTTCAAACCTGGTGGGGATTATCCTTGGGGCAGCGATTTCCTGGGCCGCGATATTATGAGTCTCGTGTTGGCAGGCGCGCAGCAGACGTTGCTTCTGGCGGGCATGGTTGTCGTGGGGCGAATGGTACTGGGCACGGTGCTGGGAGCCCTAGCAGGCTGGCAGAAGGGCAGCCGATTGGACCGAGCAATTCTGTCGATCGCCGAGATGATCGCCGCCTTCCCGACCCTGCTGCTTGCCATGATCCTGATCCTGGCCATTGGCATTCGCCAGGGCATACAGCCCTTCGTCATTGCGCTCACCTTCGTCGGTTGGGGAGAGGTGATGCAGTACGTACGGAGCGAGGTGCTTGCTATCAAGCCCAAGCCTTTCATTGAGAGCGCGATGGCGATCGGCCTTCGTTCCCCGCGCATCGTGGTCGGTCACGTTCTGCCCAACCTGCTTCCGGCTCTCATCTCGATCGCAGCTCTAGAGATGGGAGCCGTGCTCATGTTACTGGGTGAGTTGGGCTTCATCGGCATCTTTATTGGTGGGGGCGTCTTCACAGAAAGCGGGTTCCACTATTCCGACGTACCAGAGTGGGGCGCGCTCCTAAGCAACATACGTAACTTTACACGAGCTTACCCCTGGATGGCCCTCTATCCAGCCACCGCATTCTTCCTCGCGATTCTCGCTTTCAACCTCTTTGGGGAGGGTGTACGCCGCCTCGTGGACGATGTCGGTGTGAGCCTGACGCGCCTTGCCAACCGCTACACGTTCGCGTTGGCCGTGGTCGTGCTTCTCAGTTGGGGCTGGATTCGTGAGAACACAGGCGAGGCGGCTGTCTACCGTCTGCAAGCGGGGCAGTTCGACGGGGAACGGGCGCTCGCGCATGTGGCGGCGCTTACCGCGCCAGAGATGGAAGGCCGCGCCTTGGGGACGACGGGCCAGGACACGGCTGCCGAGTACGTTGCCGAGCAGTTTGCAGAGCTAGAACTGCAACGTGCGGGGGATGATTTTAGCTACTTCCAGAACAAGAATCGTGCCTTTGAGGTGCTCGACGCCATCCCCAAAATGAAGATCGAGGATGGTGGGCCGCCGCTGCGCTACCACGAGGATTACGTCGAATATAGTGGCTTCTTCCGTAATCTGGGTGAGGCGAGTGGACCAGTGCAAGTGCTTCTCGTTGGACCCCTTGCCGACGTGCAATGGG
>JALZCF010000550.1 GCA_030863245.1 Chloroflexota bacterium | reverse complement strand
CCCATTGCCCCACCGTCCCCATTAGTGTCTCGGCAGTCCCCATGGAATTGAAGACGAACTCTTGCTGAACGGCTCCTACCGCGATTGCGGCACACAGATGATCGTGCCCGGCAATCGCGACGGGCGTTCCGCGATGGAGCCCTGCCTCCCGCGATCTGATCGTGCCGATCGGTTGTCCACTCGGCACGGCCTCTGGAAACAGTTCCGCTCTGAGATTCCACTGCCCAAGCCACGGTTCATCCCACTGCTCGCCCGGCACATCGAAGGCGTAGGTGCGCGCCGCAAGCGTATAGTCGGTTGCCATTCGACCCGTTAGTCGATAGGCGATGTAGTCGGCGGCAGAGAGCCAGATCGCATCTCGGATGATCCCCTCATCCTGCTCGCAAAGCCAGAGAAGCTTGAACAGGCCATACTTGAAGCTGATAGGAAGACCCGTTTGCCGAAAGCGCTCCCGCGCATCACTTACGCGAGCGACTCGCTCCACCCGCGCAAGAGCACGCCTGTCAAACCAGGGGATGAGGTGGGAGCGCGGCTCGCCCGTGCGCCGATCCACCAGTAACCCCGTCTCGGCCATGCTGGCAATCCCCACCACCCCAATGTCCGTGGGGTCGATCTCAGCGATAACCTCTTGCACCGCGCTGACGACTGACTGCCAGAGCGCGTCTGGCGCATAAAAAAAGGCTCCGTCCCTGGTGCGATGGGTCTCCACCGATCGAGTGGCCAGACGCACAATCTTGCCCCGCCTGACGAGTCCCACCTTGCAGTGGGTGGTACCGACATCCACCCCCAACAACATCATTCGTTCGGCCGGTTCTCCACGACCTGCTTCACCCGCGCCATCGCCAACTGAGGGCTAGTCAAAAACCGCTCGCGCTGCGACTCGGGCAGGCGCGGCAGCACGCGCGCCATCGAGGCCTGCGCCAGCACGACAACATCCACCTCTTGTGCCAGCTGCTCTAGTGCCTCTGCCAAAACCTCGTCGTGCCCCGCTTGGTCGCCCGCGATCAGCCTCTGATAGGCCGCATCCACCAGCCGAGGCTCCAATGTCACCTCCTTGCCCGCCTCCTCTGCCTTGCGGCGCAGGAGGATCAACGTCGGCTGCAACGTCGTCTCGAGCGTCGCCACCACCCCAATGCGCTCGCCACGCCCCACCGCCTCCTCCGCCATCGCCTCGTCAATCCTCACAACAGGAATGGAGACCGCCTGCTGCGTCTTCGCCACCACCTCGCCAACAGAGGAGCAAGCATGCAAGACCACATCCGCCCCCACTTCCTCCGCAAAGCGCGTATAGTGCACCAACCGATCCTCGACCTCCCCCACATCGGCCCCATTCCCCGCAAGCTGCGGCAAGATCGAGTCATCCACCCAATTCACCACCTCGCACCCCGGCAAAACCTCCCGCGCCAACACCCCAAGCGGCTCAACCGTAACAGGCGTCGTATGAATAATCGCCACCCTCATCATAACACCCCCACACCCTCACACCTCAGTCCCTTTATCCATCATCCCTGCCGTTTTCATCCTTCATCCTTCCTACTTCATCCTTCCGCTCCCCGCTCCCCGCTCCCCGAGCCGCTCCGCTCTCCGCTCTCCGAACCACGGCAACCGCCCCCCAAATCCCCGCATCCTCTCCCAGTCCCGACGACTTGATACTCACACTATCCCGCCCCGGTAGGATTCCCTCGTGCACCGCCGCTCGAAGCGCATCCCACCAGATCGGCCCTGCCCGTGAGACCCCACCTCCGACGACGACCTGCTCCACATCCAACAGGTTGATGGCGTTGGCAATGGCGAGGCCCAGGTAGCGCGCTCCCTCCCGCAAGGCCTGTGCTGCCAGCACATCGCCCTGATGGGCCAGCTCATTCACCTGGCGCGCTGTCACGGCACTGCACTCGCGCATGGCACTACTGATCTCAGGGTGCTGGGCAAGCAGCGCCGTCGCGCGCCGCGCGATGGCAGGTCCAGCGGCAAGTGCCTCGACACAACCTTGCCCGCCACAGGGGCATGGTGGACCGTCGGACAACAGTTTCATATGTCCAATCTCGCCCGCCATCCCCGTCGCCCCCGCGTACAACCTCCCCTGCGCGACGATCCCGCCGCCAACACCGGTACTGACAGTCACGTACAGGAGCGACTCAGCTCCCCTCCCCGCACCATACTTCCACTCGCCAAGCGCGATAGCGTTGGCATCATTCTCGACACGAATGGTGTCGACGTCGAAGATCTCCTGGAGGCGTTCCACAAGCGGAAAATCTTCCCAGCCCGACACATGTAACGAGCGTAGGACACGGTTCTGCCGTACGTGGCCCCCGAAGCAGACGCCGACACGCTGGATGGCCTCACGTCCTCTCAACGAGCGGGCCAGTGCCACCATATCTGTAAAGACAGCTTCGGCACCTACGTCGCCCTGCGTGGGGATCTGCGCGCTATTGAGGAGATGCTCTGATTGGACTTCCACCGTCCCCGCTGCCAGCTTGCTCCCGCCGAAGTCCAAACCCAGCACAACCATGCCATCTTCGCTCACTCAGCCAGCCGCTCACGGAACAGGTCAACCCAGTAGTGCATGATGGCAATGTGGGCCGTCTCCACCAATCCGTAGTCGTCCACATCCACATGAATACACGCATCCGCAAGCTCACGCACCCGGCCGCCTGTGAAGCCCGTCAGCCCCACAACCACGTCCCCCTGCTCTCGCACCCACTCGCACGCCTGCACCACATTGGGCGAATTTCCACTAGCACTGATTGCTAACAACACATCATCCGGTCGCCACAAACCCTTGAGTTGCTCCGCAAAGATAGCCTCATAACTCACATCATTCGCCCACGCCGTCAGCGCCGCCGCATTATCCGTCAGCGAAACAACCCGGAAGCGCCGCTTCCCCGGCGGGGGTGCCGTCTGCTTGGTCAGATCCAGCGCAAATGCACTAGCCGTCGTAGCACTCTGCCCATTCCCGACAACATAGATCGTCCCATCCTGCCGATAAACCCTATCCAGAACCGCCGTCGCCCCCTCAACCTGCGCCTCAGCAATACCCTCCAGCGCCTCGAACAGCAACTGAGAATATCCTTCAAACGAGATCATCGCTACCCCTTACATGTTGCATATTGCATGTTGCATGTTGCCTATTGCATTTTGCATAGAGGAAATAGGCGATACGTGAAGCGTAAAATGTAGACGGCCTACGGAACACGCAGTACACGACAGATGCCACTCAATCCGTAACATGCAATATGCAACAGTAAAGCCCTCAATTATCTACTCACCTACCACACACACACTCACCAAACTACCATACATGTACTTCTCGGTGGCACGATACCTTACCTTCTGCTCCAATGCCTTGTCAAATCGAAAATCGCTTCTCCCCTCGATCCCCATCACTCCACTACACCCTATCAAAAAAGCCGTCCTCCCAATCACTCAGAAGACGGCTCCTCCACTTGGCTACCCCACGCCAACGAACACTGACCATAGAACCGGGACAACTGTAGGGACAGCCCTTATGCCCACCCCGGACCTACGTACCCACCCGAGCAGACCTACATGTCCGCCTTGGACCTATCTATTCGCCCTTCCCCGATTGCGAATACAATCTCCCGGAGCGCAGTACTCTCTCCACCAGCGCCAATTCCCTCAGCTCCAACGTCACACAACGCCAAAACACGCTCAGCGCAGAATCAAATCCCCTTTCCCGGACTGAATCCCCACTCCCCAGTCTCCAGTCTCCACTCCGCATTCCGCACTCCGCATTCCGCACTTCCCTCACCCCTTCATCCCCGTCATCGTAATCCCCTCAATGAAGTAACGCTGGAACATGAGGAAGATGATGAGCACTGGCAACATCACCAGCAGGCTGGCCGCCATCAGCCAGTTCCAGGCCGGCGAGCCGCCGAAGGCAAACTCGTACTGCCGCAGCCCCAGCTGCAGGGTATAGAGGCGCTCTCTCTGTAGGTAGATCAAGGGCCCCATGAAGTCCTGCCACGCGCCCTGGAACGCAAAGATCGAGATCGCCGCCAGCGCCGGTTTGGTCAGCGGCAGGATGATGCTCCACCAGATCCGGAGCTGGCTCGCCCCATCCACTTTGGCCGCGTCGGTCAGCTCGTCTGGAATCCCTCTCATGAACTGTCGCAGCAGGAAGATGTAGAAGGCGCTTCCCGCAAAGGCCGGTACCGTCAGCGGCAGGAAGGTATTGATCCACACCTCCGAGCCTTGCAGCCCGAACGCCGGTAGTTTGGCAAACAGGATGAACTGTGGGATCAAGGTCACGACCCCCGGCAGCATCATCGTCGCCAGAATCACCTTGAACAGATGTTCCCGGCCCGGCCAGCGCAGACGCGCGAACGAGTAGGCCACCATCGAGGAGGAGAACACCACCCCGAACATGCTGATCAGCGTGATGATCACCGTGTTGAGCGTCCATCGCCCCCACATCCCGAAGCTGAACGCATCGATATAGTTCTCCCACGCGATCGGCGTGGGTATCCAATTCGCACCAAACAGATCCTGCGGTGTCTTCAGTGAGGTAGATATCATCCACAGGAAGGGCACGATCCACAATATGGCTAATCCTACCAGAACCAGCCACGCCAGCGAGTGCCCCAGCGAGAACTCGAACTTGAAGCGCCGCTCCCGTCGCGGTCGTACTTCTTCCTCCTCCCGCTCCCGCACCTCTTGGGTCCGGTCAACTACCTGTGCCATTGCTACCTCCCCTACGCCTCTGATTCATAGAAGACCCAGCGATCCGCCAGTTTCAACTGGATCAACGTGATGACGAGAATGATGATGAACAGGATCCAGGCCAGTGCCGATGCATACCCCATCTGGAATCCTGCCGGCCCCAGCCGTCCGAAGGCCCGGTTGTACAGGTACAGCACGTAGAACAGCATGGATTGCCCAGGCCCGCCCGTGGCTGTCTCTGTCCCGGACAGGACGTAGGCCGTCGTGAAGATCTGGAAGGTCCCGATGATCCCCGTGATCACCAGGAAGAAGATGGTCGGCGTCAGCATCGGCAACGTCACGTGCCGGATCTTCGCCCAATCGCCCGCGCCGTCGATCTCCGCCGCTTCGTAGAGCACTTTGGGAATGCCCTTTAGTCCCGCCAGGTAGATCAGTACGTTGCCTCCGATCCACCACATCCCCATCACCACCATGCCCGGCTTCGTCCATTCCGGGTTCACGAACCAGCCCGGTCCGTCGATCCCGAAGATGTCCAGCCCTCGGTTGAGGATGCCGTTCGGCGCCAGGATCCACTTCCATAGAAAGACCGCCGCCACCCCGGACAACACGTTCGGCAGGTAGATGATCGAGCGGAAAAACCGTTCAAACGGCAGATCCAGGTTCAACAGCATCGCGATGCTGATTGAGGCCACCGTCACGATCGGTAGCTTGACGATCACCATCCAGAAGGTGTTGTAAAGTGAGGTATAGAAGTAGTCATCGGAAAAGATAGCCGTGTAGTTGCTCAAGCCGATCCATTCCGGTGGGGTAGTGATGTTATAGCGCGTAAAGCTGGCGTAAATCGAGAAGACCATGGGGCCCGCTGTGAAGACAAGAAACCCTAGGATCCAGGGCATGGCAAAGAGCCAGCCCGTCAGCGCCTCCCGCCTGGCAGGCGTCAAGAAGCCCGGCCCGGCCGGTTTCGCCTGTGCCGCCGCCCGTTCTCGCTCAACCTCCATCAGTGCCTCCCTCCCTTGTCGTGGCGCAGGGGGTTGCAACCCCCTGCGCCTTGTTGGGTCATATGACCAGCCTCTGTGCTACTGGTTCTCCGCGATCACCTCTTCGATCGCCTGTTGTGCCTCCTCGGCCATCTCCTCGGGGGTCGTCTGATCCGTCCAGACCTCTTCGAGTCGTGGTCCTAACTCCTGCGGCCAGTTGGGGTACTCGGCGACGTAGCCGCTGCCCCGGCTATGCTGCAGCTCGTTGATCACGATCTCCCAGTTGGGGTCCGCCATCAGCTCGGTAGCCGTGGCGGCCGCCTTGTTGGTGGGAATCGAGAAGGTATCCCGCGCCCACGAGGTCTGCCCCTCCATGCTTGTGGCACACTTGATGAATTCCCACGCCGCCTCGGGGTTCGGGGCGCCCCGCGGGATCGCGAGCGCGAAGCCACCGCTCCAGTTGGCCGGCTCCTCGTTGTAGGGAATCGGCGCGATGCCCCATTCGATCTCGGGTCGGTAGAAGTTAAGCTGCGACATGTAACCGGCCACGTCCACCATCAGCGGTACCGCACCCGACATGAACAGGTCGTTGGGTGGCGATCCATAGCTGGCCTGGAAGTTCTGCAGCGTCTCCCAGTCGCCATAGTGGTCGATTCGCTCGTTCATCCAGCTCACAGTCTCGATGTAGGCCGGGTCGTTCACATTCGGCACGCCATCTACCACGGCCTCCCAGCCGTTGGTATACGCCCAGAAGTCGGGACCAACCTTCCAATGGGGCAGGAAACCGATGCGCGTCCATGCGTCCCCTTCTTGCACGTCGAGCGCGTTGCCCATTTCGATAACCTCATCCCATGTCTCCGGTGGATCTTCCGGATCGAGGCCTGCCTCTTCCATCGCTGTCTTGTTATAGAACAGGACCCGGACGTCGGTCTCGTGCGGGATGCCGTAGCTCTCGCCGTCGAGGAGGGTCTCCTCCCAAGCCCAATCCCAGAAGACCGAGGGATCGAAATTGTCCTGCTCGATGAAGGGTTGCAGGTTGGTGGCAATCTGGTCGCGCCCCCGTTGTGGCAGCTGCGGCCGGTCCTCGACGATCACGTCCGGCATCCCCGTCCCGGCGGCCACCGCCGCGACGTTCGCCGTCCAGATGTCACCCCAGGGCTTGAAGGTCTCCGTGATGGTGATGTTGGGCAGCTTCTCCTCGCACATCGCCACCACGCGCCGGATCGCCGTGCGCCGGGCGGGTGAGCCCCAGAAGTGCCAGAACTCCACGCTGCCCTCGACCTCCGGGTTCAAGATATCATCCACGCTAACGACCGGCGCGTCAACGCCTTCCACGTCGGCTGGCTCGACTGCTTCCTCCTCGACCGCTTCCTCCTCGACCGCTTCCTCCTCGACTTCTTCCTCAGCCGGCTCGACTTCTTCCTCAACCGGCTCGACTTCTTCCTCAGCCGGCTCGACGACTTCTTCCTCAACCGGCTCGACGACTTCCCCTTCGCCGGCTGGCTCTTCCTCCGCGCCAGCACACGCACCCAGCATTGCGCCGAACACGAGCATCACGACGACTAAAAACCACCATCGGTGATGAGCTACTGATTTCACAGTTCTCCTCCTTACATAGAGTTGCGTTTTGGTTGAGACCGATCAACCTCACACAAAGTAGTTGTCATTGAGATAAATGCATGGGATGACTCGTCCAGGGGCAGGACAGGGCGGAGTTCTAGATCATCGTTGCCTCCTTCTTCACCTCGCCAACAACTGCAAACATTGTACCCAATCTTTACGTCCGCGGCTAGAACAAAGAAAAAGATAAACCTGAGGGTAGCGAAAAGCGTGCCATCGTCCCGAAAGTTCGACTAATGGAGGAAAGAGACCCAAGTATCAGCTATCTACATCACTTCAATCATCCTATAACAGAAACTCACACCTGTCAATCCCTGATTCGGCCAAAAACAAACACGTTCGGACACTAAACTATCTTGACAATCGCTCTACTCCTACTTAATATAGCTCTTGTACTGTACAATAGAAACCTAGCTCGGTCGCTAGCCCTGCTCTCTCATAGCCACCTACATCTTCCCACAACCTCGAGGTTGCAACCATGCTTCTCCCCTCCCAACGCCGCCAGCGCATCCTAGAGGACATCTACCAATCGGGCTCGAGGATGGTTTCGGATCTAAGTGAGAAATATGGTGTCTCCGAGATGACGATCCGGCGCGATCTCCGCGCGCTCGAAAAGGAGGGCTACGTCAAGCGCGAGCATGGCGGCGCGGTCCGTCGGCCTGCCTCGCCCGCTGAGCCCCATATCATTGACTGGGAAAAGCGTCACCAGCTCTTTCCCCGTCAAAAGGCCTCTATCGCGAGGGTCGCGGTCCACGAGCTGATTGCCGACGGTGACGTGATCATTCTGGAGGGGGGTACGACGGTCACCGCAATGAGTCGTCATCTAGCCCACAAACGCGATCTCACAGTCGTCACCAACGGGCTCTATACCACCGACGAGTTACATCGCCGCCTCTCCCCGAGCACGACCATCATCTCCGTGGGTGGTATCCTGCGCCGCGAGTCCGCGACCTGGGTGGGCCCGCTTGCCGAGCGCTTCTTCCACGAGTTCCATGCCAACAAGCTTTTCCTCTCCGCCACCGGTCTCACGCTAGAGGCGGGGATAACCGACCCCAACATGCTCGAAACCCAGATAAAGAAAGCAATGGTCGCCTCCGCTAGCAAGGTCTTCATGCTCATGGACAGCAGCAAGTTCGGCGTCAAATCCCTCATGACCGTCCTCCCCCTCGAGAAAGTGAGCCTACTCATCACCGATGAGGGAAGCCCCAACGAGATAATCCGGGGACTAGAGACCCGTGGCATCGATGTCTGGATCGCACCAGAGTCGCAATGAATGCGTTTCGCGCGCTACGCTTTGCCGCAATCGACCTGTGGGAGGAGTCCCTTGTCCTCCTAATGGTCGGCTTGCTCGGTGGCCTGGCGGCCCTGCTCGTGCTGCCGCTTCCTTTTGTCCTGGCGGCCCATTATGGCGTGGCGGAGCGGATACCGGAGCACCGCGTGATCGGGTGGCGCGTCTGGTTCCGCTGTGGTCGGGAGCACGCCCGCTTTTTCTACAAGTGGGTCCTTCTTCTCTTCGTCGTGAGCGCGGTCCTGCTCACCAGCGCCTACTTCTATATCCAGCTTGGATCAGAAGCGGCGACTATCTTGGGTAGCATTACCGGTGGGATACTGCTCCTCTGGTGGTTGCCCCAGCCCTTCGTCCCGGCACTCTATCTCAAGCAAGAGGACCGTCGCCTGCGCATTGCCCTGCGGAACGCCACCGTCCTCGCCCTCCGCGACCCTCTCTCTCCCATCCTCCTCTGGTTCTCCGCCCTGCTCCTCGCGATTCCCCTCGGCTACGTCGCCTGGCCCCTCCTCCTCCTCCTCCTAGTCTGGCTCGCCCTCGTCAGCACCCGCGCAGTCTGGCTCCACCTAAAACGCCCCAGAACCCAATAAGGCTCCATTAACCCACTCGCCACCTGCCACCTGCCACCTGCCACCTACCACTATCCCACTCGGTACCCCATCCGACCCACCACAATCGCCCACCCGATCGCCATCAACCACGCCAGCCACTCCGGTCCCCCCAGCGCTCGCACCGTGAAGAAGACCAGCACACTCCCAACCGTCACCACCAAAAAACTCTTCCAATCCACCCTACCCCCACTTTCACACCGTCCCCTATCTACCCCATACCACCTGCTAGCCCTTCCACTGATCACTGATCACTAACCACTGACCACTGACCGCTGCCGTCCGCCACCTCCCTCAACAAACTCGGCCACTCTAGCCCCTCCGGACTCGCACTCGCCTCCACCTCCTCGACCAGGTGCGTCGCAA
>JALZCF010000545.1 GCA_030863245.1 Chloroflexota bacterium | reverse complement strand
CCTTTACCACCGACTCCTACGTCGTCTCCCCGCTCTTCTTCCCTGGCGGCGACATTGGCAAGCTGGCTGTCCACGGCACGGTGAACGATCTGGCGGTTTCCGGCGCCGAGCCGCTCTATCTCTCTGCATCGTTCATTCTTGAAGAAGGGTTCCTGATTGACGATCTGCGGCGCATTGTCGGCTCCATGGCAGAGGCGGCCCAGGCGGCAGGGGTTACCATCGTGACCGGCGATACGAAAGTTGTCCAGCGGGGCAAGGGAGACGGGGCCTTCATCAATACAGCGGGCGTCGGCGTCGTCCGGATTCCCTGGCGTATCTCACAAACGCAGGCCAAACCGGGCGACAAGGTACTGCTCAGCGGCCCAGTAGGCGACCACGGCATCGCCATCATGATGGCGCGCGAGGCGCTCGACATCGAGATAGATATCCAAAGCGACAGTGCACCGCTCAACGGTCTCGTCCGGTCACTGTTGGATGCCGTCGGGGATGCGGTACATTGTCTCAAAGACCCCACGCGTGGTGGCCTGGCGACGACGTTGAACGAGATCGCGCTGGCATCGGAAGTTGGGATTGCGATAGAGGAGCCGGCGATCCCGCTGCGCCCTGAGGTGCGTGGGGCGTGTGAGATCCTGGGGCTGGACCCCCTGACGATTGCCAATGAGGGGAAGCTGGTCGCCGTCGTGGCCGCGGCAGCCGCAGACGAGGCGCTGGCAACCTTGCACGCCCACCCGTTAGGAACGGAGGCGCGTATCATCGGCCAGGTCCAGGCCGAGCCGGCGGCGATGGTCTTTGTGCGAACAGATATCGGCGGGACGCGGGTACTCGACATGTTGGTGGGCGATCCACTGCCCCGGATTTGCTGAAGTCAGGCACGTTACGTATGATGGCTTCCCACTCCCTTGCCTTGGCCATCCGTGAGGCGCGTGTTCGAAATGGTTGGACACAAGCGGAGCTGGCGGCGCGCCTCGGCGTGAGCCAGGGCACGATTTCTTTTTGGGAAAATGGCGTCGAGGTACCTACCCTTGAGAACGTCATCCGGTTGGCGCTGGAACTGCCCGAACTGATCGAGAGCTTTCAAGGCCGCGAACGTGAGTTGTTGCAGCGCGTGTTGAGGCTCGAGCGTGAGCTGTTTGCCGGCAAGTGCGCCTGCAAGGGGTGTAGCTGTGATACACAGGTAACGGAGCAGCCAACCACGAGGAGAGAAACCATGCAGACGGTAGAACAACTGGAGTCAAACAGGAGAACCATGAAGATTGCGATAGCAGGGAAGGGGGGCGTTGGTAAGACGACCATCGCCGGTACCCTGGCGCGCCTACTAGCCCGGGATCACCAAGCGGTGCTGGCCCTGGACGCAGATTCTAACCCGAACCTGGCGGTCAGTCTCGGAATCCCGACCGACCAAGCCGAGCATGTCCCTGCCGTACAGTCAGGCCTGGCGGAGTGGCGCGAGGATGAGCAGGGAAATGCTTACGTCCACCTGCGCCAGTCGCTACCCCAACTCATGGCTAACTATGGCAAATCGGCGCCGGATGGCGTACAGCTCCTGGTAATGGGAGAGGTGCTGGAAGCAAGTGTCGGCTGTCGATGCGAGGCCCACGCCGTCGCGCGCGGCATCACGCATCACCTCGTCGAGGAGGCGGGCGTCATCGTGCTCGATATGGAGGCAGGGCTGGAACACCTGGGGCGCGGCACCACGGAACATGTGGACCTACTGCTCATCGTGGTCGAGCCCTACTATCGGGCGCTGATGACGGGAGCCAAGGTGCAGGAACTGGCCGAACAGCTTGGCCTGCCCCACATCGCCGTCGTCGCCAACCGGGTACGGAGCGCGGCAGAGCGGGAGGCGGTCGAGCAATTTTGCCAGAATCACGACCTCGACCTCATCGCCGTCATTCCCTTTGACGAGGCCATGGTTGCGGCAGAGACAGCGGGTGTCGCACCCGTAGATTACGCACCCGGGAGCCCGGCGGTACAGGCGATTGACAACCTGGCGACTGCGATTCGAGCGCGGTTGACGTGAGCGCCGCCCTTTTTTTTACTGAGGGATATTAGCACGCTAATGTCATCTACCATAGAAGTTTTCCGTGCCGACGCCCCACCAGGCCTTGTGCCACACGGCGAGATCATCGAGGCGGCCTACATCCGAGGCAACATGGGTGGCCTGGTCGTCGTTCGATTACACGCGGGCGAACTGGCCGAGCACGCGCACGAGCAGGAGCACGTCGGCGTAGTGCTGGAGGGCAGCTTCGAGTTCGTGAGTGGCGAGGCGGCGATTCCGCTTCAGGCAGGTGACCTGTATCGCATCCCGCCCCATGTGCCGCACGGCGTGCGCTGCCACGACTACGCCC
>JALZCF010000543.1 GCA_030863245.1 Chloroflexota bacterium | reverse complement strand
ACTCTGTAGGCCTAACGAACGTCAAGGATGGTTCATCGATCGCGGCAACATATTTGGAGGGGCGTGATGGTGTTGTAACAAATCCGGTAGAGCCGGCGCTACCTCTCGAAGTATACAATATCGGTGTCTCTGGCACTGTCCTTCGCGGCGTGGGGTTCCGGGAGGGCACCTATGCGGATACCCCTAATGTGTTGCCGTTAACGGGCGCACCGACCACCGAGATTCGTGGTGTCCACATCCCCTTCCAGTCGGATGTCTTTTATCCAGTAAAGCCATGGAGTATCAACTACTTCGATGCATTGGCGAGAGCGGATGGTACGAGCCGGCTACTGTTGACGCCCGCCCAGTATGTCTCTGCTACTGATAATTCTCAAACCACCACCCAGCGCCACTTCACCAACATGGGTTTCCGCCTTTACTACAGTGACCATGCTGAGAAGTATGGTGATGTCGTGCCGGCACTGGCCGCTCCGCCGTACATCGCGCATGTGGCGGCAGAGGAAGACGGCGGGGTGGTTACCTTCAAGGTGAACGTCGCGGGCCACCCGGCGGCTGGCATCCAAGGGGTGTGGGTTACCTATACCGCAACAAGCGGTCTGTGGTACGGGAAGTGGCAGTCGCTTGACCTTGTCCAAAGCCCGGATGATTCCACTCTTTGGCAAGGAACAATTCCCTTGCCGGATGGCACGGCACCGGGGCAGGTGCGATACATGGCGCAGGCGGTCAATGGCGTGGGTCTCGTCTCGCTCGACACGAACCTCGGCGAGTACTACATCGTGGGCATCGACCCAGGCGCACCATGGTCCACAGAAGGTGGACCGCCACCAGAGGCGACAACGCTTGAGTTCCTGTCGCCACCACAGTCGGCGCCTTATGGCACCACTGTCCCAGTACGGGCCCGGCTGACCAGTAGTGACAATGTAACGGCCCTTGGCGGACGCCGGCTCAGTTTTAGTCTTCAATCACAGCGGGTGTGGGCGATAACGAACGATAATGGGGAAGCCGAAGTGACACTGTCACTGCTTGGTATGCCCGGTACGGACGAGATTGTTGTCTCCTATGCGGGAGAGAAAGGACTTCTGCCTACATCCGCCACCACTTCGTTTACCGTTACAAAACAGGAGACTCACCTTACACTGGAACAATCGCCCACGGTAGGACAATCTGGAAGTAAACTCGATCCTCCCTTCGTGGTCACTTTGACGGATGCCCTGGGGCGACGCCTGCTTGCGGAGACGGTCTTCTTCATCGTCACGGATGGGCTCGGGAACACTTATACGCTATCCACCATCACCAACCACATCGGACAGGCATTCCTGGATGAAGTTCCCCTTCCGCCGGGCACTTACTCTGTGGCCGTCCACTTCAGTGGCGAGATTCAGCTGCCAAGCGGAACGATTGTCACGTTGAATGATGTCCGGTACATGCCAACGTCGATGACGGATTCGCTCATCATCACTGGAGCGCCCGAGGTGGACGCCGGAGCCGATGCCACCGTGGATGAAGGTAGTCCGTTTACCGGTAGTGGCTCGTTCACTGATTCGACCGGCACCAGTTGGAGCGCCACCGTCGATTACGGAGATGGTAGTGGCGTCCAGCCGCTGTCGTTGGCCAACGACAAGACCTTCGCTTTGAACCATACTTACGGTGACAACGCTGATTATACTGTGACTGTATGTATCACTAACAACCATGGTGACGAGGGGTGTGATTCCCTTGCCGTCAAGGTCAACAATGTTAGCCCGACGATCAACTCCATCTCCACCTCGGGTCCGGTTGGCGTAGGGGTGCCCGTGCAAATCACAGTGAGTGCCTCTGATCCTGCAGGTGACAACGATCCGTTAAGCTATGCTTTCGATTGTGACAACGATGGGGTGTACGAGCATGTACTCGATACGAATACGGGATCGTGCACCTTCCACAGTATAGGCTCCCACACGGTCAACGTTAAGGTAGCCGACGACGATGGCGGCGAGGGTACTGGCTCCGTGGTCGTGGAGGTGCTGGGAGCACCAGTTTGTGATGGTGCCGAAGCCAGTCCATCTACCTTGTGGTCTGGAGATCATTCCTTCTATCCCATTTCCATTCTCGGCGTAACTGACCCAGACGGCGATACGGTTACTATAACGATCGATGCCATTTGGCAGGACGAGCCGGTAAATGCGCCGGGGAGCGGGAATACGTCGCCAGACGGCAAGGGGGTAGGAACCAGTACGGCCGAGGTCCGTGCTGAGAGAATGAATAGCGGCGACGGCCGGGTTTATCACATCGACTTCACGGCGAGTGATGGCAAGGGCGGGAGCTGCACCGACGAAGTCCTCGTCAGTGTGCCGAAGAGCGCGAACCAGCCTGCGATCGACGGTGGCCGGCTCTACGATTCAACAACCATTCCGTGATGAGCGAGACAGGTACGAGTGGATGGTGACCCGTCATTAATAATAAGTAGTAAGTGCCTCGACCAAGATCGCAGCTATGGACCAGGGAGATAGCTATGGAAGCTTTGCAGGTATACATGCCGATGGATTGGCGTCAGGCGATGGCGCGCGGCGAGACATTACCCGAGCGTGTAGAAGGAGCGGCGCTCTTTGCCGATATCTCCGGCTTCACGCCGCTCACCGAAGCCCTGGCTAAGGAGTTAGGTCCCCAGCGTGGGGCGGAGGAACTTACCGAGTATCTGAATCTGGTCTACAACGCCCTGATAGCTGAGCTGCATCGCTTCGGTGGGAGTGTGATTGGCTTCGCAGGCGATGCGATTACCTGCTGGCTGGATGGCGATGATGGGGCCCGTGCCATGGCTTGTGGCTTTGCCATGCAAGATGCAATGGGCCAGTTCGACCAGATCAAAACGGCAGCCGGCACGACCATCACGCTGGCGATGAAAGTGGCAGTAACAGTCGGTCCAGCGCGTCGCTTCGTCGTGGGCGATCCGCAGATTCAACTGATCGACGTGCTGGCCGGTTCCACACTCGATAACCTCGCCGCCACCGAGCACCACGCCAACAAGGGTGAAGTAGTGCTCGGCCCGGCTGCCGCAGCATCCCTCGGCGAGCGCATAGCGATCAAAGAGTGGCGCACCGACGAGCAGACGGGTCAGCGTTTCGCGGTGCTGGACCGTCTGCTCACCGAGGTGGAGGAAACTCCGTGGCCGCCCCTTCCGTCCGATGGGCTCAACGAGAAGCAGGTACGTCCCTGGCTCCTAGCGCCTGTCTACGAGCGGCTGCGCATGGGTGGCGGCGAGTTCCTCGCCGAGTTGCGACCTACGGTCGCCCTCTTCACTCGTTTCAGCGGCATCGACTATGACCGGGATGAGGCGGCCGGTCGGAAGCTCGACAACTTTATCCGTCGCGTGCAAGGAATTCTCCTGCGATATGGCGGAACCCTGGTTCAGCTGACGCTCGGCGACAAGGGTAGCTACCTCTATGCCGCCTTCGGCGCCCCGATCGCCCATGAGGATGATGCCACTCGCGCTTCCTCCGCTGCCTTGGAACTGCGTACACTGGTGGAAGCGTCGGAAGATATCGAGGAAGGGCAGATCGGGATCACGCAGGGGCGAATGCGAACGGGTGCCTACGGGAGCACCACGCGCCGCAGCTATGGCGTGTTAGGCGATGCTGTCAATCTCTCAGCACGTCTAATGATGGCTGCCAAACCGGGCCAGATCCTTGTCAGTGACGCGGCCCGGCGGGCTACAAGCAATGACTTTAGCTGGGAGGAGCTTCCCAACATTCGCGTCAAAGGCAAATCCGAGCCAGTCACTTTGTCCAGTCTCTTGGGCAAACTGGGCTGCCCCTCGCTCCACCACCAACAATCTCGATACAGTTTGCCGATGGTCGGTCGACAGGAAGAACTGACACGTGTCGAAGAAAAGATCGCACAGGTCCTGGAGGGCCAAGGGCAGGTCGTGGGTATCACAGCCGAGGCGGGGATGGGCAAATCGCGCCTGACGGCAGAGGTGGTCCGTCGGGCGAGTGAGTCAGGGTTGGTTGGCTATGGCGGGGAGGCCCAATCCTATGGGACCACCACCAGCTACCTGGTGTGGCACAGTGTTTGGCGCAGCTTCTTCAGTCTTGATGCCAGTTTGTCGGTGGAAGAGCAGGTAGAAAAGCTAAGGGTGAAGCTTCTCGAGATCAACCCCGCGCTCCTCCCGCGCCTGCCGCTGTTAGGGGCCGTCCTGAACCTCTCCATCCCTGACAACGAGCTGACGCGTTCCATGGATGCCAAGCTACGCAAGAGTTCTCTGGAGGCCTTGCTGGTCGATTGCCTACGGGCGCGCGCGCAGCAGATGTCGCTCCTGATCGTCCTCGAGGATTGCCACTGGATGGATTCCCTCTCCCACGATCTGCTGCAGGTAGTCGCTCGCGCCATAGCGAGATTGCCCGTGTTGCTGCTGCTGGTCTACCGACCGTCTGAGATCGAACGATCCCAAGTGCCGGAGGTAAGACAACTACCTTACTTTACTGAAATTGCCCTGCAACAGTTCACGGTAGAGGAGGCCGAGCAGTTGATCGCTCTCAAGCTAGCGCAGTTCTTCGCTGCCGAGACCGCGGTGCCGCAACACCTGGTGGAGCGTGTTACGAGCCACGCGGAGGGTAACCCATTCTACATTGACGAGTTCCTCAACTATGTTCACGACCGGGGCATCGACCCGCAGGATACGGCTGCGGTGGCGGAGCTCGAGCTACCGGCCAGCCTGCATAGCCTCGTCCTCAGCCGCGTCGATCAACTCAGTGAGGGTCGCAAGATCACCCTCAAGGTCGCCAGCGTGATCGGGCGCCTTTTCCGAACGAGTATGCTATGGGGCGTCCATCCACAGTCGAAAGCATTCGATCGAGTGAGAAGAGATTTGAATGTACTCAGCGAGCTTGACTTTACGCCTCTCGATACCCCCGACCCCGAAGAAACCTACCTCTTCAAACACATTGTCACACAGGAGGTAGCCTACGAGAGCCTGCCCTTCGCCACGCGCGCGATGCTCCACAATCAGATAGGGCAGTATATCGAACAAGGATACGCCGATACGCTCGACCAGTTCGTAGACCTGCTGGCCCATCATTACTGGCATAGTGACAACGACAAGAAGAAGCGCGAGTACCTGTTCAAGGCTGGCGATGCGGCCCAGGCGGATTATGCGAACGAGGCAGCCATTACCTACTACGAGCGTCTCATACCCCTCCTTGAGCAGTCAAGCCAAGGGGCGGTGATGCTTAAACTGGGTAAGGTGCTTGAATTGGTCGGGGAGTGGGACAGAGCTGGAGAACAGTACGAACAGGCCTTGGCGCTGGCAGAGCAGCTGAACGATACCTCGGCACGAGCTTGGTGCCAGCTCTCCACGGCAGAATTGTTGCGGAAGCGCGGTAAGTACACCGATGCAGCTGATTGGTTGGAACTAGCGAGAGCAGGATTCGAGGGATTGGCTGACCAGGAAGGTGT
>JALZCF010000538.1 GCA_030863245.1 Chloroflexota bacterium | reverse complement strand
GGGCACCTCGCGTTGCATACTGGCTCCGTTATTCCCTCGTTTGCCAGATTCCAGTATTGGCGTACGCATAGAAACAGTACAAGAATAACCATAAAGAGTGATGTCCTGGTTACACAATTGCTTCAATACATCTCCTGATGCCCAGTTAGAGCGATTGCTAGAAGTGAGGGATAAGTCGTGAGTCCGACGAAGCAAGAGGTTACGGAGATTCGTCGTGTTGCGCGGGAGCACTTTGGCTACGAGCAACTCCACGCGGGACAGGAGGAGGCGATCCGGGCGATTCTGAAGGGGCACGATACCCTGGTCGTGATGCCGACGGGATCCGGGAAATCCGCGATCTACCAGATCGCGGCGCTCCTAGCCTCTGGCCCGACGGTTGTGGTCTCACCTCTCATCGCGCTGCAGCGCGATCAGGTCGAGATGGTTGCTGAGCATGATGCAGGGGGTGCCACGCTGGTGAATTCTACACTCAGGGCGGCCGAGCGCGATGAGGCATTCGAGGAGTTGGAGCGGGAGGAGGTCGAGTTTCTCTTTCTCGCGCCAGAGCAGTTCAAGAAGGAGGAGGTTCGCGCGCGTCTGCAGGCGGCGAAACCTTCCCTTTTCGTGGTAGATGAGGCGCACTGTATCAGCGAGTGGGGGCACGATTTCCGCCCGGATTACCTCAAGCTGGGTGCCGTAATCGAAGCGCTTGACCATCCCACGGTCGTGGCGCTAACGGCGACGGCATCTCCCCCTGTACGGCAGGAGATCCTGGAGCGCTTGCAGATGCGGGAACCATGTACGATCGTGCGCGGCTTCGATCGCCCCAATGTCTGGCTAGGCGTGGAGACTTTTAGTGACGAAGGGCGCAAGCAGGAAGCCCTTCTCCAACGAGTGGAGGAGGCGGACAAGCCAGGCATTATTTATGCCGCCACCCGCAAACACACGGAGGAGATCGCCGAAGCGCTCCGGGAGCGAGGGGTAAAGGCCTTTTTCTACCATGCTGGCATGAAGGGTGAGGAGCGGGCAGAAGCACAGACGGCGTTCATGGCCGACGAGATCGAGGTCATCGTGGCCACGACGGCCTTCGGGATGGGGATTGACAAACCTAACGTGCGTTTCGTCTTCCACTACGATATTCCGGGATCGGTCGACGAGTACTACCAACAGATTGGACGAGCCGGCCGGGATGGGAACGTGGCACAAGCTATCCTTTTCTACCGACCTGAGGATCTCGGCATCCGCCACTTCTTTGCCGGAGGCGGGCAAGTAGAACTCGACCAGGTGGAACAGGTGGCGAGGGCGCTCCAGGAACAGGAGGGGCCGGTGGAGCCACGCGAATTACAGAAGGAGATCGATCTCTCCCAATCAAAGCTGACGAGCGCGCTCAGCCACCTAGAGGAGGTTGGGGTGGTGGACTTCCTCGCAAGTGGGGAGGTGGTTGGGCATAAGGACGAGCTTGAGGCAGATGAGGTGGTCGAGGAGGTGATGGAGGTACAGGAACACCATCATCAGCTCGAAGAGTCACGCATCGCCATGATGCGCGGTTACGCCGAGGTCCGGGACTGCCGTCGGGAGTACCTGCTCAACTACTTTGGCGAGCCGTTCGACGATCCCTGTGATTTCTGTGACAACTGTCAGGCAGGGGTGGTCGTGCAGGAGGAGGAACGTGAGAAGCCCTTCTCTCTTAACAGTCGGGTGGCACACAAAGAATGGGGTGAAGGGCTTGTGATGCGCTACGAGGGGGACAAGCTGACTGTCCTCTTTGATGAGGTCGGCTACAAGACGCTCTCACTTGATATCGTGATGGAGGCAGAGCTGTTGGAGCCTGCGGAGTAGCGCAGGTATTTAGGCGCTCCCATCGAGGGCGTAGGCAATCGCCTGCTCCAGGGTCATCGCACGCCCCTCGGTCCACAAGGTGGCGAAAGTACTTTCGTCTAACTGGGCGCGTGCCACGGCTACGTAACGTTCGTGGTGAACGCGCTCTGCCTCTTGCGGCGGAGCGCCGATGGTCTCGCGGATAATCTCCGCTGCGCCACACAGCCGTACGCCACGTTGCGGCTTGCCCGTAGCCACCATCAGCTGAGCGAATCCCTCTAAAGAATCGGCAAGGCCATGTTTGTCACCCATTTCCTGCCGGAGTGCTAGGCTCTCCTCAAGGAGGAAACGTGCCCGATCATAATCGCCTTGATCACCCGCAATGGTCCCCAAAATATGGAGTGTGACGGCCATGCTTGGCTTGTTGCCTAGCGCGCGACTGATCGTCAGACACTCCTCCAACAGGACGCGTGCTTCTGCCAGCCTCCCTTGCTCCCAACTGATCAAGCCTAGATTGTTGAGGGAGTTGGCTACCCCGTACTGGTTGCCCAACTGGCGCTGCAACGCCAAGCTCTCCTCGTAGAGCGCGCGTGCGCCAAGGATGTCGCCCTGTGCGTAGGTCACGACTCCAACATTATGCAGGGTCATCGCCACGCCCTCCCGATCCCCCAACTCGTGGCTGAGTGCTAGACTTTCCTCATATAGGGGACGTGCAGCGGAGGGGTCTCCCTGCTCGAGTGCCACAAGCCCCAGGTTATTGAGCGAGACCGCGATGCCATACTTGTCTCCTAGCATGCGCCGAATCATCAGGCTCTCTTCCAGGTGCGCGCGTGCAACCTCATAGTCGCTTTGAGCAATTGCCAATGTACCTAGCCCGTGAAGCGCTTTGGCGCGGGTGACCGTTTGCTCCGCAGGCTGATTGGATAACACCCGCTCTAGCCACGCCCGCCCCTCGCTCAGGTATCCTCGTGTCATCCAGAAGCGCCACAGAGCACCCGCCAGGCGCAATCCAAGCTCGGCATCGCCGCTCTCCTCCGACCAGCGCAGGGCCGTGCGTAGGTTGTCGTGCTCCAGCTCAAGGCGCTCGAGCCAGCTCGCCTGCTCGGCGCCGGTCAGGTGTGGCTCCGCCTCCTCGCTGAGGGCGAGATAGTAGTGGGCATGTGCCTGTCGCAGGGCCTGCGACTCACCGCTTGCCTCCAACTGCTCCAGAGCATACGCCTGAATGGTGCGCAGCAGGAAGAAGTGCGGCTCGCCGTCGGCCTGCTCCCGTTGCTGCAACAGGCTCTTGTCCAGGAGGGAGGCTAATCCGTCGAGGGCATCCACCTCCAGATCGCCCGCCTGGTTGCACACCGCCTCGACCGCCTCGAAGGTGGCACCACCCACGAAGACGCCTAGGCGACGGAAGAGGGCCTGCTCGCTCGGCGCCAGCAAGTGGTAGCTCCACGCGATGGTATCGCGGAGTGTCTGATGGCGGGCGGGTAGATCGCGGGCACCACCTGTCAAGAGATGAAGGGTGCCACCGGCGGCCTTCACAAAGCGCGCAAGGAGGGCCTGAGGCGCGAAGAGCTTGATGCGGGCGGCGGCTAGCTCAATGGCCAGGGGGAGGCCATCCAGCCAGCGGCAGATCTCAGCCACCGCATCCACATTGTCGGGAGTGAGCACGAAGCTCGGCTTGACAGCCTGGGCGCGCTGGACGAATAACGCCACCGCCGGCACCTGCGCGAGCGAGGCTACCCGCTCCTCGCTAGCGGGAGATGAGTGCGTTAGCTCTGGCAGGGCCAGCGGAGGTAGCGGGAAGGTCTGCTCGCCACGGATCTGCAAGGGCTCCCGGCTGGTGGCAAGTACCTCCACGGTGGGGCAGGCAGCCAGTAGCTCGGCGACGAGGGGTGCGCTCTCGACCACCTGTTCGAAGTTGTCCAGCACCAGCAGAAGCGCCTTGTCCCGTAAATAGCCCTTAAGTATCTCGGTTAGAGGTTCCACACCACTTTCTTGAAGGTGTAAGGTGTGGGCGATGGTTGGGATGACGAGGGCAGGGTCACTGATGGGCGCCAGGTCCACGAAGAAGACGCCATCGGGAAAATCATCGAGGAGCTCGGCTGCCACCTGCAGACTGATTCGGGTCTTGCCCATGCCGCCTGGCCCTGTCACCGTCACCAGGCGTACCATTTCCCGCTCCAATAATTCCACGAGCGCGGTCAGTTCCTGTTGCCGACCGATGAGGGGCGTTGGCAACAGAGGCAGGTTGTGAGGCCGGGCGCCCAGGCTCTGGAGGGGCGGGAAGTCAGCCGGCAGACCAGGCACGACGAGCTGGAAGATGTGCTCGGGCTGGGTGAGGTCCTTCAGCCGATGTTGCCCCAGATCGCGAAGGGAGGCACCTTCCGGGAGAGCGTCGCTCGCCAAGCGGACCGTGGCGAGGGAGAGGAGGGTCTGACCAGGGTGGGCCAGGGCGCGCAGGCGCGCGGCGCGGTTGACGTCTGAGCCGTAGTAATCGTTCGCGCGCAGCTCGGTCTCGCCTGTGTGCAGCGCCATCCGCACGCGCAGCGGTACGGGTAGTGGCCAGGGTTCCGCGTAGAGGGCCTGCTGGAGGGCATAGGCGGCCGCCACGGCATCGCCGGCCCGCGCAAAGACGGCAAAACGACTATCTCCCTCGCCCCGCGGCCGCACCACCTGTCCGCCATGCGCCTCCACCACCTGCTCCACCAGCCCGTCGTGCTGGCGCATCGCCTGCCGCATCCCTTCTGGATGCTGCTCCCATAGCACCGTGCTGCCCACTACATCTGTGAATAAAAACGTGACCGTATCGGTCGGAAGATACTGCATGTGCTACCCTGAGCTACTAAATGAAGGACTATCAAGAACAAATCGGCATCCAGTCGCGACGAGGAATTCAGCTGGCTGGAGCAGTTTTCCACTCTATTGTACCATTCTTCACGAACGAACTCTAACATTCATAGTACATCTATGAGATGTAGCTAATTCTTGCTAGTCCTGCTCAACTATCAATCGTACGATTATTCAGTAGAACACTACCTGTCTTCCCATTGTGACCATTCCTTGCAGTTGGTAACCTTGACAGGTAGAGGGATTTATATAACATGCCCTATCCTCCTATTTGTGTGGGTGAGGACGAGTTAGAAGGGGCATTACGCCTTTCATTTCCCTCAGGGGCTCGGCCGATTTTTTAATTTGCTGTTCATCTACGGACGGTTCATAACAGAGAGCAGATAGGATATACTTTTTGGCTCATCCCAGAGCTGGTCTGTTTGCCTAATGATTACCACATCAATGATTCATTCCTCAATCTAGATTCTGTTGACGGTTCTGGCCAAACAAGACCGCTTGTCGTACCTCAGATATGTCAACGCACCCTGTTACAATGAACCTCCACTTGCGTCAACCTCAAGCAGCACTAATCGGTTGCAGGCGCGGAACTAAAGTTGATGACATCAGAAAAGAGCAACGTGGAATCATCGCTCGACACCTCGACCGTATACAGGCCGGATAAGAATAGAGAAGTCTGGCTCCTCCGAATCCTAGTCGTGGTGGGTTTCTTTGCATTGGGCTACTACTTCAATTGGTGGTGGGGGTTTCCAGGACGAATTGCGTCTCCCTGGGTGGTCCTAGGACTGTTGTTAGGTGTACTCTATACTATTCCCCAGATTCTTGGTACCTGGTTTCTTTACCTGGTTGCCAATCGCCATCCTCGCTTGCCACAACCACTCGACGATTTAACGGTCGATGTCTTTGTGACGGCTTGCGATGAGCCTTATCCCTTAATCCAGCGAACGTTAAAGGCCGCCTGTACCATGCGTGGCAATCATCGCACATGGCTATTGGATGATGGTTACGATCCAGTACTGGCACGTCTAGCGGAGCAAGTGGGAGCTAGGTATCTGACCCGCCGAGATCGCAACGATGCGAAGGCCGGCAATATTAACGCCGCTTTGGCTCGTACCGATGGTGATATTGTAGTGATCTTTGATGCGGATCATGCGCCATTACCTGACTTTCTTGAGCATACGCTTGGCTTCTTTCGCGATCCCAAGGTTGGTTTCGTGCACGTCATGCTGACGTTCTGCAATGGGCATGAGAGCTGGGTTGCAGCCGCCGCAGCGGAAGCAAGTCTGGATTTCTATAATCCGACTTCTCTTGGCATGGCTAGAGTTGGCGGTGCTACCATGATGGGTAGCAACGCCTTGATCCGACGTACGGCGCTTGATTCGATTGGGGGTTACCAACCCGGCTTAGCCGAAGACCTGGCGACATCCATTGCACTTCACGCTACTGGCTGGCGCTCTGCCTATGTTGCTGAACCGCTTGCTCCTGGCCTGGCGCCTTCGAGCTTGGCCGCCTGGTTTACGCAACAGCTTAAGTGGGCACGTGGCGTCTTTGAGGTCTTGTTGACAGACTACCCGCGCCTATTCACACAGTTGACCTGGGGACAGCGGCTCTCCTACGCTGTTCGCATGACATACTATTGGGCTGGTCCCGTCATCGGCATCCACATTTTCTTGACGCTGGCACTGTTGTTTTTCGGGGATGATATGTCCCGCTGGCATTTCCAGGAGTATCTGATTCATTTCTTCCCATTGGCCATGTTGATAGTCCTGATCAGGGCAGTGGCCTTACGCGTGTGGCGGCATCCTTCACTGTCTACCGGACTTCTCGGAGGCGCGGTATTCCTCGTGTACGCGACCTGGCCAATCTACACATTAGGGTGGCTGTTAGCGTTGTTTCGTGTGCCCCTTGCCTTCCGTCTCACGCCGAAGGATCGAACTAGCACCTTAAAACCCGTGTGGTTACTTCCTCAGGCAATGGTGTCGCTGACGCTCTATAGTGGGGCGCTCTACTCCATACTCATCGGTAAGACGCGATTCACCGTTCTGCTGCTCTGCTGGGCATTAGCGCAAAGTGTTCCACACTTGGTGTTACTTTGGCGATGGGCACTGGAATTGTTGCAGAAGCCAACAGTACTTCGACCCTATACAGATAATAATTAGCCGACCGAATTCATAAGCGACTGGTTGCGGTCACTCGTACTTTAGGTTATGAATCTTCACCAGATTAGATTCTGCAGAAAAGTACATAGGTACGTAACCATAAGACAATACGGGTGAGTATGGTGGTTAAGGGCAAAGTCCTCAGGGAGAAGGGCAACCTGGAAGGGTATCCTCGAATAAAGCTTGTCGATATTGAACTAGAGGATCTTCTCGAAGATATTGAAGGCCTAAAAGGTTACTCGGGATTGCAGGCCTTAGTTCGTTTACAGGGAACTCCCGTTGGTTATATTCAGTTGCCAGTTACTGGTACTCGGTGCCGCGCGAGGGATCTTGAAAAAGCACTTCTTGAGCAACTTGGTGACTCTCTCATCTACCATTTTCTGTGTAAGGTCTTAGCAACACGGCTACCCTCCGAAAGCGCTGAGATGCTGGAACCAGCGCCTTTGGTTACAGTGGTAGTTTGTACGCGCGAT
Source organism: Chloroflexota bacterium (assembly GCA_030863245.1). Classification (GTDB taxonomy): domain Bacteria; phylum Chloroflexota; class Anaerolineae; order Ardenticatenales; family Ardenticatenaceae; genus JALZCF01. The sequence continues at coordinate 16,622 of JALZCF010000538.1, read as the reverse complement.
CGCACAGCCAGTTTGGAGTTTTGTCTGAAAGCACTCCTCCAACTTGATTATCCTGCCCTGGATCTTTTGGTAATTGACAACGCACCTAGCGATGATACTACTGCTCGCTTGGTCGAGGCGTTCCCGACTGTGCGCTACGTGAGGGAGCCACGACCGGGTTTGAACTGGGCAAGGAACCGCGCGATTCTTGAGGCCCGCGGTGAAATTGTTGCTTACACGGATGATGATGTGCTAGTCGATCCAGGTTGGGTACGGGCACTAGTCAACATTTTCATTGAAGAGCCTACGGTGGCAGCTGTCACTGGCCTGGTTGTGCCTTACGAGCTTGAAACCAGAGCTCAAGTTCTATTCGAAGAGTACGGTGGTTTCGGGCGCGGTTTCAAGCGCAAATGGTTCCGGGTAAATCCCCGAGATAAGTGGATATACCATGGTGCAGGGCAATTTGGCACTGGCGCGAACATGGCGTACCGGCGCACCGTCTTCGATAAGATTGGCTACTTCGATCCGGCTTTAGATGTTGGCACAGTCACCAACGGTGGTGGCGATCTTGAGATGTTCTTTCGCGTGTTGAAAGAAGGTTACGCACTCGTATATGAACCGAATGCCATTGTACGTCATCGGCACCGCCGGGATTATTCAAAACTACGGGAGCAGATCGCTAACAACGGTATCGGATTTTACTCGTACCTTGTGCGTACTGCCTTGACTTACCCCGAGGAACGATACACGTGTTTACGGTTGGGATTGTGGTGGCTTTGGTGGTGGAATATACGCCGCTGGTTAATCTCCCTTGTGCATCCAGACCGTTTCCCCCGTGATCTGATTGAAGCAGAATTAAAGGGCTCCTTGTTAGGTTTGGCTCGCTATCAGCGGGCTCGTCCCATAGCATCCCGGATTGAGGATACCTTTGGCTCCCTCACGCCAACTACGTCACCTGAAAGGCAAAGCCTAAGTAGAGTTTCCTTACCGCATGAAGCCATAGCCGTTCGAACTATCGATCTAGATGAATCGATACAACCCCTAACTGATGTACAGGATTACACAAGCGTACGTTTTTATATAACCAAAGGGGATAGATTACTAGGTCATGCGGATATTCCCGTGAATGATCAGTCTATCAGTTCCCTCCGGTTGTTTGAAGCTATTGTCAATTCGCTGGGACCCAGGCTGTTAGCGTACTATGACGAACGTACAAGGTTGTCCCAACATAGAGTAATTCAAACTCTTGTCCAGCAGTATCAGAGCATATCAGCAGCAGAGGAGCATCCCAGTGCTCGATTATCCTATAATGTCTCGGTTTCCATCGTTGTAGCGACATATGACCGGCCTGAAGAATTACGCTGCTGCTTGCGTAGCCTGACTGTTCAAGAGACATCGCGCGATGTTGAAATTATCGTCGTTGACAATCACCCACTTTCCCACGTCACCTCAGATGTAGTTGCTCAGTTTCCGCAAGTGCGTCTCATAAACGAGCCGCGAAAAGGCCTTGCCTATGCGCGTAATGTAGGTATTGCTGCTAGCAAAGGCGATATCATTATCACCACCGACGATGATGTGATAGCGCCCAGCGACTGGCTGGAAAAGTTGATAATGCCTTTTGAGCGTGCCGAGGTCAAAGCTGTGACTGGCAATGTTCTGCCCTTAGAGCTGGAAACAACAGCGCAGCGCCTCTTTGAAGTGTATGGGGGTTTGGGGCGAGGCTTTGAGCGAAAAGAGGTGGATGGAGAGTGGTTTAAGTCATTTCGAGTTTTTGCTGTACCCACGTGGCATCTAGGTGCAACCGCTAATGCGGCTTTCCACACCAGTATTTTTCGCGATCCTGAGATCGGTCTGCTAGATGTAGCACTTGGAGCGGGTACCGCTACGGGCTGTAGTGAAGATACATACCTTTTTTACAAGGTTCTCAAAGCAGGCTACACCATCATCTACGAGCCCTCGGCTTATGTCTGGCACAAACATCGGCGCGACATGCCAGACTTGCGCCACCAGATCTACAACTATGGGAAGGGTCATGTAGCCTATCATCTGACCACGTTGCTTCGGGACCACGATCTGCGCGTCCTGTTACATCTCTTCGTCTTCATGCCGCCTGGACGGGTGTGGCAGGTAATTCGACATCTCATTAGACTATGTCGAGGTACCAGTAAGTATCCTTTATCGCTACGCCTGACCGAAATCATAGGTAATCTAGTAGGGCCTTGGGCGCTTTGGCAATCGTGCCGACGCGTCAAACACACGCGCAAAGAGAGCTGTTCAATTCCAATTCTGAATACACCAACGTGATAGCGGTAGAGGGAGAGAGGGAGTTTGAGGTATGTTCTATACTTGGAAAGTACGATTGCTAAAGAATCGAGTTGGCAGCTTTTTGTGGCGCTACTGGCGGGCCTTCCGGGGCGATGATGTGGGTTCTTATGGACGGCTACATGAGTACATTCGCACTTATGCACCAGGTTGTAGCTTCGTTGATATTGGGTCCATGTGGGGTGTAAACGGTGAATTTGCCTTTATAGCTGAAGAGGCTGGTGCTGTCACCGTCAAAGCAGTTGACGTCTTTGGACCAACCCCTGAATTCGAAGCAAAAAAGCATGGCCGTGACTCATCTGTCGAGTTTGTTTTGGGTGATGCTAGTCATCCGGCCACGATCCAGCGCGTGGGAGTAATGGATATCGTCTTCTGTGCGGGTGTACTGTACCATCATCCTAGTCCATTCGATCTCCTGGTTGCGCTGCACCGGATGTGTGATAAGACCCTCATTCTGCGTACCTCGACGATCCCCGAAGTCGATGGTCTACCTAATGCGGCAGTCTATTATCCGATGCTCAAGCCGGAAGAACGGCAGTTATGGAACCTGTCTAGCCTAGGAGTGGGACGTCAGGTCGGCATCACTGATGGATTCGAGCCAGGTGAGGGTTATGGGAATTGGTTCTGGGGTATGACACCAAGCTGCGTGCGATCGTTACTAGAAACCGCCGGATTCCGGGTCGATCATCGGGCTACTGAGCCCTTCGCCCAAACCTTCATCTGCACCCCGGTTGCACCGCCCTTCGCACATCGCCTTCCAGATGAGGTGGAGGCTCGTCGGATGGCCGAAGCCATCTCAGAGGCAGGAATCGCTCAACCTGCCTAGTTTGTTGTATCATCAATGAGAATTCCTCACCTCCCGACGCGGCCTCTATCTTTCATTCATTTAGTAGGTAGTCGATCATCGTACTTGGTTGCCGTGCAGATCGCTGCGATCTTGCTCATTGCGGCGACCCTCCGCCTCCAGTACATCACTCAACCACTCGTCGACGCGTTTAGTTGGCGGCAGGCAAGCACTGCAATGATCGCGGATAACTTCTACCGTACGAATTGGAACATCTTTTTTCCAGAGGTGAACTGGACTGGACCCGGGCCGAGTTACCAGGGCCGAGAGTTTCAGACAGTAACCTATATTGCGGCGCTACTCTATCTTCCTGCTGGCCAACACGATTGGATTGGGCGTGGTGTCGCGATCGCGTTTGGCTTATGGGGAACCTTCGCACTCTATCAACTGGTGCGGTTAGTATGGGATGAGCAGCGCGCTTTGATCACCGCTGCAGTCATGGCACTCCTACCGGGGAGCATTTTCATTGAACGATCCTTCCTGCCGGATCCGGCGATGGTTGCGTTGGTGGTGACCAGCTTCTGGATGCTGGTGTTATACCTGCAAACCGATCGTTTGCGTTACTTGTTCCTGGCAGCAGCAATTGGGTCATGGGGCTTCTTGACGAAGATCCCAGGCCTGATTATTGGACTTCCTATGATCTATGCAACCCTTGTGATACTTCGTGGTAGAGGGATGCTCCATCCAAAGAGGCTTATCATCATGGGGAGCGTTGCGCTTTTCGCACTAGTGCCCGTAATCACGTACTATCTCTGGGCAAAGCAGTTGGCTTCCTCGTACCCTCCACATCATTTTGCGGGTGATGGAAATTGGCTGTGGAATGCGGGTATTGCAAGGTGGTGGGATCAAAAGTACTTTCTCCCTCTCCTGAAACAGCGTTTCTATGGATGGTTGTGGACACCCCCAGTGATTGCTCTGGTATTGGGTGGTTTATGTTTTCCTCCTCGCGTGCAGGCAGACACGCAGATAGAAAGTAGCCAACGTTCTTCAGTCAATGATACAACGAAGGCACCCTGGCTGTTTCATTGGTGGCTGCTAGGGGGTCTAGTCTTTTATCTGATTGGGGCTAAAGAACTAGTAGATAATCCATGGAACTTTCATATTATCAACCCCGCCGCCGCAGCCTTAGCTGGGCATGCGATTGTTTCTATCGGTTACCTGATGACTCGGATGGTGAGAGTAAACTACTCGGTGATAACTACCACTGCTCTTCTCTTGATTATCTTCATCTTTGGACAACAGGGACTTCAATATATGTACACTCCATATGCCTACGAGAGCCATCAACTAGGTCTTGCTTTACGTGAAGTATCCCAACCTGATGATCTCGTGGTGACTATGGCCAATGACCTGGGTGATCCGGTTGCTATCTACTATAGTGGGCGGCGAGGATGGGTATTTCCTCCTGCCTCTCCAGAAAGTTCATGGCATCAGCTACCTGAAAGTGACAATGAGGCGATTCTACTCTTTGAAGAGCTCCGGGCTAGTGGAGCCGATTGGCTTGGCGTTGTCTCTGAGCAACAAACGTATATTCGGCAGTACCATCCTGACTTTGTCGACTACATCGATCGTGTTTGTGAAACCAAGATTGAAACTTCAAAATATGTTGTTTGCCGTATAATGCCGGTCCAAAATACACGGTAGCTTATTGTATAGTCACGTGTAGCTGCGACCACGCGGTACAAGATTGAAGTCACAACATTGATTGACAGTACCTGCTCGGCAGGATGAGCTGTAATCATGATAGTAAGGTAATACTTTGGATGAGCACTTCAGCGAGGGCACAAGAACAAGAACTCGACCAAACACGAACAGATTACCATGATGCGGTAAGTGGACCGCGAGATGTACAAGAGACGATTATTCTCCCGTCAAGTGGTTGGGTTCCTCTTGAATTGAAAGAGTTGTGGCACTATCGAGGGCTGCTCTATTTCTTTGTGTGGCGCGATATCAAGGTTCGCTACAAACAGACGTTGTTAGGGGCCGCCTGGGCCATTGTCCAGCCATTCTTTACTATGGTTGTCTTTAGTATTTTTTTTGGTCAGCTAGCCGGTATGCCGTCGGATGGCGTGCCCTATCCTATTTTTGTCTACACGGCTCTAGTACCTTGGACGTATTTTGCTACAGCCCTCACGCAAGCCAGTACTAGCCTTGTGGAACATGAGCGAGTGATTACGAAGGTTTATTTTCCTCGGCTGCTGGTCCCTATGGCACCTATGCTTGCTGCGCTGGTAGATTTCGCTATCGCCTTTGTTATCCTCGTTGGGATGATGTTGTGGTACGGAATCGTACCCAGTGCAGCCGTTTTGACAGTGCCGCTCTTTGTCTTGCTGGCAACCGCTACAGCATTGAGCGTCGGTCTTTGGCTCGCAGCGTTTAATGTCCAGTATCGGGATGTCCGCTACGTAATTGGTTTCTTAATCCAGTTCTGGTTGTTCGCGACGCCAGTTGCCTACCCGAGCAGCATCGTTCCCGAGCAATGGCGCATCCTATACGGTCTTAACCCGATGGTGGGTGTTGTGGAAGGATTCCGCTGGGCATTACTCGGCCAGGCCCGCCCGCCTGGCCTACTGCTTACGGTTTCCTTGCTCACGGTGATAGGGCTGCTTGTAGGAGGACTATACTACTTCCGGCGCATGGAAGAGAGTTTTGCTGATGTGGTGTGACCTATGAGCAATGTTACTGTGCAGGTCGAGGAACTAGGCAAACGGTACCGCATTGGACAGCGCGAGCAGTACAAAATGCTGCGCGATGTCTTGATGGACACAGTGCGCACCCCAATCCGTCGCATCCTCTCCTACTACAAGCATGCTGTCTCGTATCCCCCTCGAGACGGTGACGAGGATTTAGATAGCCATATTTGGGCGTTAAAGGACGTATCGTTTGAGGTAAGACACGGCGAGGTAACCGGCATCATTGGTCGCAATGGTGCAGGAAAGAGCACTCTGCTGAAGATTCTGTCCCGTATTACTAAGCCGACTAGAGGTTGTGCTAGGATTCGTGGCCGCGTCGGCTCACTACTGGAGGTGGGCGTTGGCTTCCATCCCGAGTTGACTGGGCGCGAGAATATCTACCTAAATGGTGCTATTCTGGGAATGGATCGCCCATACATCGCTCGGAAGCTCGACGAGATTGTGGAATTCTCTGGAGTGGAGCAGTTTCTAGACACGCCCGTAAAACGCTATTCGAGTGGCATGTACATGCGCCTTGCCTTCGCAATAGCGGCGCATCTGGAGCCGGAGATTTTAATCGTGGATGAAGTGTTGGCAGTGGGGGATGCTGCCTTTCAGAAGAAGTGTTTGGGCAGGATGGGCAGCGTGGCGAAAGAAGGGCGAACTGTGCTCTTTGTTAGTCATAATATGGTAGCTGTGGAAGACCTCTGCGATAGGGTTATCTGGCTTGACAGGGGTAGGATTGTGCAGGAAGGAAAAGCTGGTCAGGTAGTATCTCGCTATCTACAGACCTCATTCTCACCATTGACTGAGCAGGTTTGGAAGGATACAGATATGAGACCCGGTAATGATCAGGTTCGTCTACGCCGAGCCTGTGCCCACCCCGTCAACGGCTCTCCTGAGGATCCAATAACTGTCCGTACACCATTTATGATTGAGGTTGAGTACGAAAATCTCGAACCCAACGCCTTTCTCAACATCAATATTCAGCTCTATAACGAGCAGGGAATTCTTGTATTCGAAGCTGGTCCGATTCATGAGCCCATTTGGCAGCCTTTACCGGTTGGTCTATTTCATGATACCTGTTATATCCCTGGTGATTTGCTAAATGACGGAATGTATCGAGTAGTGTTATACGCTGTTGCCGATCAGGGTACCCTTATTCATCGTGAGGACGATATTCTGATCGTTGATGTACGCGATACGCCGGACGGTCGTGGGAACTGGTATGGAAACTGGGCGGGTGTCGTAAGACCGATCTTGGATTGGCGTAGAGAATTCATAGAGCCCTACTACACGCCGACGAGAAACGGGTCGAATGGTTGACAGTGTTAACCACTATATTTTCCATACAACCTGCAGTAACGTGTTATGGGTAGCTGCGCTCTAGGTCCCCGTGGTTCACCCTTGGTCTCCGTGATTATCCCTTGTTATAACCAAGCGCATTTCTTGAGTGAGGCGATAGAGAGTGTGCTCGCGCAGTCCTATCCGCGTGTTGAGATAGTTGTAGTAGATGATGGCTCGACGGACGGAACTTTAGAGGTTGCCGAGAGCTATCCCAGTGTGACGTGTGTACGGCAAGAAAACCAGGGTCTTTCTGCGGCGCGTAATAGTGGGATTCGCAGGAGTAAAGGGGATTACTTGGTCTTTCTTGATGCCGATGACCGACTGCTTCCACATGCTCTCGAAGAGGGTGTAGATTTCTTGAGTACCCACCCGGATTGTGCCTTTGTGTCAGGTCAGCACCGGCATGTTTCTGTCGATGGCTCATTGCTCTGGGAAGAGAAACAGTGTGTTGCGACAGATCATTATCAAGCATTGTTGCGTGGTAATTACATTGGGATGCATGCAACTGTAATGTACCGTCGTGCGATTGTGGAGCGGTTTGGTGGGTTTGATATATCTCTAAGAGCTGCGGAGGACTATGATCTTTACCTCCGCATCGCAAGACACTTTCCTATTGGCTGCCACGATAAGCTGATCGCTGAGTATCGCCATCATGGCGCAAACATGACCAGCAGTTCCGAGCTAATGCTGCGCGCTACACTAACTGTGCTTCGTTCGCAATGGAAGCACGTCAACAGTAGGAAAGAGTACCGAGAAGCCTATGAGGTTGGTGTAAGGTTCTGGCAACGTTGTTATGGTTCAGACCTCATTGAGACAGTTCATAAACGATTGAATTCTCGTGAATGGAAGGCAGCGATACGAGGCGCGTTGATCCTTCTGCAATATTACCCTTTCGGTTTTGTTATGCTAATCAAGCAGCTAATCCTAGCTAGACAACTCCCACGGACTCTTTGGGCCAAATGGCAACGTTTGTCGTTACCGCGGATAGGGCGAGTGCGCTTCGGGAGTCTCCGTCGTTTGACACCAATTAGCCACCAGTTTGGTTTTGATCGTGGGCAGCCGATTGACCGCTACTACATCGAAAACTTCCTCGCTCGCTATAGTCATGATATTCGAGGACATGTACTGGAGATTGGGGATAGGCACTACACACAGAAATACGGAGAAGGCCGAGTTACCAAGAGCGATGTGCTTTATGTTATGGAGGGTAACCCGGAAGCAACTATCATTGCAGATTTAACGTGTGCTGATCATATCCCATCGAATACCTTTGATTGCATCATCCTTACACAGACGCTTCACTTGATTTACGACGTACGGGCTGCAGTCCGAACCCTCCACCGTATCCTTAAACCTGGTGGAAGCTTGCTCGCAACTGTACCCGGCATCAGTCAGATTAGCGAGGATCAATGGGGAGATTCATGGTATTGGGCCTTTACCGTCTTATCCGTGCGGCAGCTGTTTGAGGAGACCTTTGCGGCGGGAGACCTGGAGGTTAATTCCTATGGAAATGTCCTAACTGCAACAGCCTTCCTATACGGGATCGCAGCGGAAGAACTACGGCCAAAAGAACTTGAATACCATGATATTCATTATCAGGCCTTGATTGCAGTAAGGGCAACAAAAACGGATGTAGCTCTATGACGTTACCTGGATTAAAGGGTCTCGGGATGACGGCTAGAAGGCTCAGGTATGCCTTCGAGCAGCGCGTGCTTATCTTACTTTATCACCGGATCGTTACCTCTGAGTCGGACCTGTGGAATTTGAGCGTTACGCCTCATCACTTCGATGAACACCTCCAAGTCCTACAACACTTTCGCACAATGGAACTGCAGCAACTGGCACGAGCACTGCGCGCCGGGAGCTTGCCGCGACGGGCGGTAGTGATTACCTTTGATGATGGATATGCCGATAATCTCTATAACGCGAAGCCTTTGTTGGAGCGTTACGATATTCCAGCAACTGTCTTTCTAGTTTCAGGATCGATTGGGCATAAACGTGAGTTTTGGTGGGATGAATTAGAAAGGGTGCTGTTACAACCGGATGTGTTACCTAGGAAGTTATGCTTGACCATTAATGGAAGCCCTTACGTGTGGGAGGCAAGCGAAGGAGTGAATGAAAACGAATGTCGCTCATCGTATTATTGCCGTCCAAAATCTGGGGAAGCTACTTTCAGCCCTCGGCGCGCTCTATATTATTCACTTTGGGAACGGTTACACGCATTACCCCATAATGAACAACAGAAGGTGCTGGACGCATTACTGCAATGGGCGGGTGCTGGTGCCGCCTCGCGCCCAACCCATCGCACACTTGAGATGACGGAAGTGCAAAGGTTAGCAGAAGGCGGACTGATCGAAATCGGAGCTCACACTGCAACCCATTCTTCCCTCGCCGTACTGCCACTCGATGCACAGAGGGACGAGATCCGGCGAAGTAGGACGAAGCTGGAGGAGATCCTAAATGCTCCTGTCCAGAGTTTTGCGTATCCTTACGGCAGCGAGCTAGATTACACGCCGGAAACTCGCGCGCTCGTCCAACAAGCTGGCTTTGCTTGTGCCTGCTCCAATTTTGGGGGTGTTGTTCGGCACTCTACCGATATTTATCAGTTACCGCGCATGCGAGTCGAGAATTGGGACGGGGAAGAGTTTTCCAGACGTATCGAGAGATGGTTCCATGAGTGAGCTTCCAATAGAGACGCTGCAGCGCCTTCTCGTCTGTCCGGTCTGTAAAGGAGAACTTGAATATTCCTCTCATCTGATCACCTGCATTTCCTGCAGCCTACAGTTCCCTCAGCCCAGAGCCACGTACATTGATCTTCTTCCACGTCATGTATTCTTAGAAGAGGACTGGGAAGAACGTCAGAAGGAGATGGAAGAGTGGTATGACGATTTGATCACTCATTCTGCACACGCGCGTGACTGTTTCCTAAGTGACTATACGCCTTTTACTTCCTTCCTTGCGACACTGGAAGGTACAGTTCTGGATATCGGTGGAGGTATTGGGATTGTTCGACACTATCTTCCCGACGGCATTCGATACATCACTGTAGAGCCAAGTCTCAGTTGGCTCAGCATGGAGTGGACACCTCTAGCAGAGTATTTTCCTTGCCTCTGTTCTGAGCCTTCCTTCGTACGAGGTGTTGGCGAGTATTTACCATTTGCTTCAAATAGCGTCAATGCAATACTCGCCTTTTGGAGCCTAAACCATGTGGCTGAGCCACAGTCGGTATTTCGAGAGGTATGGCGAGTTCTTCAACCAGGTGGAATCTTTCTGGTTGTCTTGGAGGATATGACGCCGAATCTGTGGGATGCTCTTGGCCATTTACCGATTATGAGACGGTGGTTATCTTGGAGACATGTTTGGGGCAAAAGGTTCTTGCGATTTCCTAGCCTTTTACGCAATCGTCGAGTTCAGTTACAGAGCGATCATATTCATATCAAAGAATCAGACATCCAACGATGGACGTTGGGAAAACTAGAGCTTGTGCAGCGAGCATGGGTAAGTGGATACCTTATGCTTGAGTTTAGGAAGGTGAAGTGAGGGATAGTCCCGCCAATCGCGAAGATGGCAGAATCGTGTCACGTTACACGTTATACTCCCTTCCAGGAATCAAAGCATGCATGGTGAAACAAGTGTACGTAGCGTCATGAATTGGATACGTCGAGTCTGGCTTTCATGCTTGACCCTGGTATGGCTCTGTCGCGAATTAGTGGCAGAGGGGATTGATTTCTTGGTTCGCACGCCTGCTCTACGAGCGAGCATAACGAATCTCCATGGTCCAGACAACATTAGTTACGACAGAAATGAGGTTATTGCGGTCTGTGTGGTCAAAAATGGAGAACTGTACATACGTTCATTCATTGAGCATCACTTCGCATTAGGTGTAAAGCATATCGTTTTCTTGGATAATGGTTCAACGGATAACACGGTCGAAATTGCTCGTCAATACCAAAACGTAACAGTACTTCAATCCGATTGCAGGTACCATAAATATGAAAACGCCATGAAGCGCTATCTCGCAAGGCGGTTTTCGAGAGGTAGATGGTGCCTTTTTTGTGATATTGATGAGCTATTTGACTACCCCTTTTCCGATATTCTTAGCTTAGGTTCACTGTTAGACTATCTAAACCAGCATTCATTTACAGCTGTCGTAGCGCAAATGTTGGACCTATTTTCGGGCGAATCCATCAGTAACGACGAAGGCACCCATAAGAACTCTGTCAGGGATGTCTATACCTACTATGATATCTCAAACATTCAAAAAAAACCTTATAAGTTCGGACGTCTGTCGAACCAGAGTATAAAGATGTACTTGGGCGGAATTCGAAAGACGGTCTTTGGAACCAATAATGGGCTGACCAAGGTGCCCTTGTTTTTTTTGGATAGCAGGATCCGGATTTTTGTGGCGTGGCACCATGTAAGAAATGCTCGTATAGCTGATTTCACAGCTGTGCTCCTACACTATCCTTTTGCGGGTTCATTTTCTACAAAGGTATTTGAGGCTGTTGAAACGCAGAGATATGGAAAAACTTGGACAAAGGACTACAAAAAATACATGCAGGTTCTAGTCCAAAATCCAGCTCTTCGGATCAGGGAGGAGACAGCACGGGAATTGGAGAGTGTCGCTCAGTTAGTAGAGGACGGGTTTCTGGTTCTGTCTGAAGAGTATAAAGCATGGGCAAGGGCGCGCAGTAACCATTATAATGGATAATGAAATGCGTCAGATGTGTCCCTCTGGCAAGAAAGAAACCGTTGCCCTGTTACCATGGGGTAACGTGTTCGAGGATTTCTTGGATCCCATCGGCGTCTCGATTGAAGCATTCTGCAATGAGATGGATGGTGGCTGGTTGTTTGGATATGTTGAAGCGCTTCGCCATGTTGGTGTGAGGAGCGTCATCATCATTTTTTCGGGGCGTGTCGCATCTCCGACACGCCTCACGCACGCGCCGACAGGTGCCACAGTCTGCATACTACCTGCCCCCAAAGTATACCGTGCTTTTCAACGCTTTGTTATCGCTCCGCTCGAAAGGGCGATGACAAACGCTCCCATGAATGTTCCAAGCAAGGGCCATCATCTTTGTGGCCTGATTCTTAAGATCGCGGAGAAAATCGCACCCTATCTAAGCACACCGATCGGATTATTAGCGCGTGAACTGCGGCGCGAACAGTGTGACGCCCTTTTGTGCCAGGAATACGAGTACCCTCGATTTGACCTTTGTGTACTGTTGAGCTCGCTGATGCGCCTTCCAGTATTTGCTACCTTCCAAGGAGGTGTATCGGAGCGCTCGCTTCTTGGGCGCTTTGTACGCTCTCTTATCCTACGCGTTAGCAATGGCCTTATCATTGCGGCACAAAGTGAAGCACTTCGCGTACGCCGCTGTTACCACTTGCCTACTACCAAGTTGGTACAGATTTTCAACCCACTTGATACAGGTGCTTGGAACCATATCGATCAGCGTGCAGCGCGAGCTACTTTAAACATCCCGAATGATGCCCAAGTGGTTGTATGGCACGGTCGTATTTCCATTAACCATAAAGGGTTGGATGTCTTACTTGATGCATGGGAGCGCATTTGTCAGGAACGGCCAAATAGAAAGCTACGCCTACTGCTTGTAGGAACCGGGCAAGATACAGAAACTTTCCATCGCTTATTATGCTCTAAACAACTATCTGGCATAGAGTGGGTGAATGAATATATTCACGATCGTTCTGCCCTCCAACGTTATCTCTCGGTTGGAGATGTGTACGCCTTTGCATCACGTTACGAAGGTTTCCCAGTTGCACCAATTGAGGCGATGGCCTGTGGTTTAGCGGTCGTTGCAACCGACGTCCAGGGGATTAAGGATATCTTCGAGGACGGCGAGGCATCGGGCGGAGTCGTAGTCGCACGAGAAGATGCAGACGGGTTAGCCTCTGCCCTTGGGCGTGTGCTGGACGATGCAGCGTGGTGTGATGAGCTGGGGAGACACGCAAGAAAGAGGGTCGAATCAGCCTTTTCCCTCAAGGCCGTGGGTCACCAACTAAGAGCGTTCCTTCTAGACAATCAGAGGATTGGCAGGAAGTACGGCTAGCGCTATGGATACTGGTCATGTGCATCGTGCTACGATTCCACCGGTCTCGACTGACGTGCCACGCCCCCTCTGGTCTGTCATGATACCAACCTATAACTGCGCCACCTACCTTCGGGAGACCCTGGTAAGTGTGTTGGCTCAAGACCCCGGACCGCGGATGATGCAGATTGAAGTGGTTGATGATCACTCTACGCTGGACGACCCGGCAGCAGTGGTGGCAGAGCTCGGGCACGGAAGAGTCGAGTTCTATCGGCAGGAGAGGAATGTTGGCTATATCCATAACTTCGAGACCTGCCTTAAACGTGCGCGAGGTCACTTGATTCATCTCTTACATGGCGATGATTACGTCCGGGAAGGATTCTATCGTAAATTGCAGTGTGCCTTCACCAAACATCCGGAGATCGGCGCTGCCTTCTGTCGCCACATCTACATGGATGCGCATGGTCATTGGCAGACCATATCGTCACTAGAACAGCCTGAGAGCGGGTTACTCGCTGATTGGCTGGAACGTATTGCTTCGGGCCAACGTATCGCAACGCCATCAATCGTGGTACGGCGGGATGTTTATGAAGAGCTTGGAGGCTTCGACTGTCGTATCGTGCGCTGTGGAGAGGACTGGGAAATGTGGGTACGCATTGCTACTCGCTATCCTGTGTGGTACGAGGTGGAACCGCTAGCTGTCTACCGTGTGAAACATTCGAATTCACTGACAGGTGGAGCAACTATAGGTGAGCTTGTTCGTGATATGCGCAAGGCGACCGAGATTATTGAGAGTTATCTACCTTCGTATCTGCCAGCGACTACCGCTCACGAGTCGTTAAGTAGAGCCCGGGAGATGTATGCCTTCTGGGCACTTTCCGATGCACGACGACTGCTACGGGACGGTGACGTAATAAATGCATTGATTCAAACTCGAGAAGCAATTCATTGTCACCACTCACCTAAAGTTATGGGATCAACGATCTCCCTGATCCCTGCTGTAGTACTCTCCTGGATACGGCAGATGATATATCAGCAGGCAATCTCACTCAAGCGTGTGCAAGCAAAACATCGTTGAAAGGTGTACCTCGTCTACCGTATTGAGAGGGACTGGTTAGCGATCCGATTGGCAGATCCGTGTGCCAACACTGACAATGGCTGGGAATGATAGCAGTTGGCTGCTCGACCATTTTCTCTGCTTGGGCCGGCGCTGAAACCGCATTAGATCAGGAGAGGGCACTGGAACGAATCGCGCGAACGGAAGCTTATCACCTCTACCTCCTCTCGCGATAGAATTAGCGGGATTTCAGTCATCCTCTTCTATCTCGCGCACCGCTGCCCGCTTGCGCTCTTCCTCCTCGAACTCGTCCCGGTGATGTAGCCAGAACTTGCAGTCGACCACCCCGCAACCAGGGGTATACCACTGGCCGATCAGCCGGATCGGCTCGCCACAGTAAGGACATTCTTCAAGGCTGTCTATGTCTCGTGCGTAATCGAACTGTTTAGCTTCTCCCATTGTTATCCTCCTATCACATGGGAAAGCAAGAATTGCACCGTCTATCGCACGGTCTCGAGCAGGGTGACTATATCGGTAAGCGCTGCATCCCCTCAGACAGCTGTCAAATCTTGCTTCGTCGACCAGATCGCCCACCAACTAGCTTCTGCGAGTTCCCTGCCTTCGTTGCTTTTCCATTTGAACGGAGAGGGTCACGATGCCCAGTGCCAGAGCACTCATGCCCCCAATGAAGATCCACGTGAGCGGATTCGCGCGGTCGAAGTCTGTCCATGCCCTAGGAGTACCGGCAAGAATCAGAAGGATGCCAATGAGTTGACTCTGAAGGGCAAGTCGTGCAGCACTCCAACGGCGGTCGCGAGCAATGATCACGTCAAGGACGCCCGGTAACACGAACCAGGCGCCAAGCGCTCGTCCCCCGACCTCAGTCAACGACCAGGGCCAGGCCGGGATAAGCAAAGTCGGCCGAATATAAAGGACGGCACCGATGATCAAGAGAAACGCCCCGATACTTGCCATAGCCATGCGCACCCCCATCGGGATAACAGTATCATACCTATCGGGAATACCGGGATCATAGGGACGATTTCGTACCCAGAGCGCCAACACGATGAATGGCGTCGTCGCGTACAACGCTACCCAGGTGATGAATGAAATATGCCCATGGTTGAAGCGATCCCAGTGGAGAAGCGTGGTCACCATTAGCAACGAGGCAAAACTCGTGACCGGCAAGAAACCGGCCGCGACGTGATGCCAGCGCTTGGCGGTGACGGTGCGCCCGAAGAAGTAGGCGCCTGCGATGTAGCCGGCACCCATCAGGAGCGCATTCATCCTCGGTTGGATCTCCCAGGCGAAGAGCCGCCCGGTCTCGTCGGGTAGCAGGTACAGAATGACAAACGCCGCGACGAGGAATGGCACGATGAGGGCTGCCACGAGCCGTGTCTCGGGGAGGATTCGATCGGCAGCGGGTGCATGGACAGGGTAAGATATCATTTGGCCTCCAGGGTCATGAGTATATCCCTTGATGGATGAAGAGTAACGACTGACTTGGGCTCGATCGGAGGGCCGGGTTGCAAGTGAAGACGGTAGCGCTGCGCGACCATCGCTAGGACCAGACACAGTTCTTGCATGGCGAAATGGATGCCGATGCAACTGCGTGGCCCGCCGCCGAAGGGGTAGTAGGCGTAGCGTGCTCGGTCCTCCGCTCGGCCAGCTGCAAAGCGCTCGGGATCGAACACCTCGGGATTCTCCCAGAAGTCGGGGTGCCGGTGAGTCAGATATTGGGTAAGAATGATCAGCGAATCGGACGGGATGTGATAGCCGCCGATCTCATCATCCCCGATGGCGGCGCGAGGGAAGGTCCAGACCGGTGGATACAGCCTCATGGCCTCTTCAACCACCATCCGTGTGTAGGACAGCTCTGCTAGGTCTTCCACGGTGGGTCTGCGTCCGCCAAGCACAGTTGTGAGTTCCGCGTGGAGTTTGGTCTCGACGTCGTGATGATGGACAAGAAGGTACCAGGTCCAGCTGAGCGCAACGGCAGAGGTTTCGTGACCCGCTAATAGAATCGTGATCACCTCGTCGCGGATCTGCCGGTTGCTCATTTGCATGCCGGTCTCCTCATCACGCGCTGATAGAAGTCGACCGAGAAGGTCCGGGGAATCGCGGTTTTGCCGCCGCCTTGTCTCAATGAGCTGGTAGACTACCGAATCAAAACGCCGAAGAGCCCTCTTGAAGCGGCGATTTGCGGGCGTGGGAACTGCCAAGGGAATGTCGACGAACGAGGCGAGGCGTTGGTTACCAAAGGTGGCTGCCTCCACAGCCGATTCGAGGATGGAGTGGATAGCCTCACCGAGATCCGTACTGAAGATCGTCTTGCCGATGATGGTAAGCGC
>JALZCF010000524.1 GCA_030863245.1 Chloroflexota bacterium | reverse complement strand
AGTGAAGGCGGCGCAGCGCCTCCACTACCGCGATTTCCTGACGGTCTGTCTCATCGTCAGGCAACCGGAGCTGTTCCCGGATAACTGGATCTACATCCACGATCCAGCGGTTAGAGTTGGTCGGATCCAGAACTTCAAGAACTGGAGTCCGGATATGGTGCCTGACCTCTCTACGACGAGCCTAGGGCTGGAGTATTTCTGCACGGAGGGGGATGAGTTGTGGACCACACCGGACGAGGAACTGGTCGAGCTGGGCAAGCGCGAGGTGGCCCGCATTGGATTGGCGCGATATGAGGACATCGAGGACGGATGTGTTGTTCGGGTTGATAAGTCCTATCCCGTTTATGATTCGGATTACGGCGATTGCCTGGGCACGATCCGGGACTATGTTCAGAGCTTTGAGAACTTCCAAACGATCGGGCGTAACGGATTACATCGTTACAACAATCAGGACCACGCGATGCTGACCGGTATGTACGCCGTCCGCAACTTCGTGTTGAGAGAGCAGAGTGATCTGTGGAGCGTCAATGCAGATCAGGAGTATCACGAGGAAGTTCGCACAGGGAGGTTGCCAGGTCACATGATGTTACGACGGTGGTTCAGGACGCACTCAACCACGTCTTCCTGAAGCGGGGTAATTTGCGCCTCAGCCCAGCCAGTTACGCGCAAACTAGGCCTGGAAGGTGTGACGCCGTCATAACAACATCTCGGCTAGCTCGGTCACCGTCGTGGTGAAGTCACAACTGCGCCACTTTTGCCAGAAATCAATGATGCTTCCCCCACCACAACCTGCAAAACAATGCCAATACCCCGCCTTGTCGTTCACGCTAAAACTGGGCCATTGGTCATCATGGCAGGGACATTGGCCTTTCCCCGAGGAGGACAAGGGCACATACTGGCTGACAAACTCCAGCACCGTGATGGCGCCTTTAATCGTCTCGGAAAGGGTTTCGATGGATAAAGCCATAGCGCTTCCCGCCCGTCCAACTGACGAGCATAGGCATCGGTCCGCTGGATAAAGCGCTCATTGAGGAGTGTCACAAAGCGGTCTAATCCTTCGCCGGTCCCTGCTCTTTCTGGTCTCGTCATCACCTGTGTAACATATTAAAGAAAGCTAGTCGCTGTCAGGAGAAGCCGCTGGCATACCGATTGGCACGTCAGCAGCCTGCTCCTGCGTCTCTCTGCGCTGCTACATCAGGTGCTTGGTGTGCTGCCGGATTTCCGACAAGCGGCTGGTTGTAAAGTGCAGGTCCCGCTCAACCCGCAATCCAACTGGCCCTTCAGTGCTCTCCAACTCAGACTTGCGGAGGAGGCAGCCATGTCTTTGCAGCCGATCGGCTTAGCGTGCATCGGTGAAACCTATTTCTCGTGAGGCGTCCTGACGGCCTCGGGTCGTCATCCTCAGGGATGAAAAGGATTGCTACGTGCCCGATCCCGAGGTATCCTATGAGTAACCGGTCGCAGGTCGAACCTGCTTGGTGCTGCGAGCCTGAATGTGAGGCTGACCCGAGGCACCGCGAGGTATTCTCATTTGTCGCACCCACTGGGGTAGCACGTAGGGCAGACTCTCTTATCCATGCGGTGCCTGGCCGGTTCATATCGTATACCGCAGGCTGGTGTGGGACTTTTTTGGGGTCGCCGCTCCGGCCATTTTGTGTTAGCTTCTACTTCCTAGACAGACCCTCTTTCAGCGGCGTACCTTTTCAGGGCAGCAGGTCCAAGGAGCTCACGCAAAGGTACAAAGACGCAAAGGGGAGGGGAGAGCGGAAGGGCGTGTGGGGGTGGGGGTTGTTCGGTCGGTGGAGGCCCCGTATACTTTTTTGAGAGAGGCGTGCGGAGGGTTGCGAGGGGTTGCGAGGCGCGCTTCGGGTTGCGTGCCGCCGCGGGTGGAGAGACATGCCGTTTGTGGCTCGAAACCCCCGGCTACCAGGACAACGGTCCTCCGGGCCTAACGGATCGAGGCGGCTCATTGATGATGTGTTTGTAGGCTCTGGTAGGTGAATGATGACGACGAGAGATGTGATGGTTGGGTCTGGGGATAAGGAATATCCCTATGCGGCTCGTTTTGGGTTGAAGGAGGTTCCGCCACTCGAGAGCGGCGATCGCTTGACGCGGCAGGAGTTTGAGCGTCGCTATGAGGCGATGCCGAACCTCAAGAAGGCTGAGTTGATTAAAGGAATGGTTTACGTGCCGTCACCGGTGCTCGTGAGTCATGGTGAGCCACACAGTTTGATAATCTGGTGGCTAGGCAGTTATAGGATCGCAACGCCAGGTGTGCGAGTGTACGACAATGTGACGGTGCGACTGGATGTGGAGAATGAACCACAACCTGATGCACTGTTGCGACTCGAGGAGGCGCTGGGGGGAACATCGAAGATTGATGATGATGGTTATGTGAGCGGGCTGCCAGAAATGATTGTTGAAATTGCAGGTACCAGCGCCGCTTATGATCTACATGATAAGAAGGAGGTGTACCAGCATTATGACGTCAAAGAGTATCTTGTATGGCAGGTATACGACCAGCGTTTTGATTGGTGGCGATTGGTTGATGGGGAGTACGTGGCGATAGAACCGGACGAGGAGGGTGTCATCCGCAGTCAGGTGTTCCCTGGTTTGTGGCTCGCTGCGGAATCGTTGTTGAGCGGCGACCTGGCAACCGTTGCCCGCTCCCTCCAGGAGGGACTAGCCTCCGAGCAGCATGCCACGTTCGTCGAGACTCTTCAACGCGAAGCCGAGCCCGGGGACCACTAACCACTAACCACTAGCCACTATTGTCCTACCCCCATTTCCTCCGCGAAGTGGCGCAGGGCGTCGAGGTGTTCGTCTGGCGTGTCGAGGCCAAGGCCCATGGTGTTGATGGAGATGTGGGTGGCGCCTGCGTTGCGCCAGTCGTCGACGATCGTTTTCCAGGTGTCGGGGTTGTTACCGTAGTTGATGCGCGGCTCGATGCCGATGTCGGCGCGAGAGCGGCTGTGCTGTGCGAGGTAGGTGTCCAACTGCTCCAGGGAGGGTTTGGCGGCTTCTGCGGTGCGGTAGCCGGGCATCCAGCCGTCTCCCATTCGTGCGATGCGGCGCAGGACGGCGTCGGCGCGGCCACCGAACCAGATGGGGATGGGGCGTTGCACGGGGAGCGGGTTGATGCCAGCGTCGGGTATGGTGTTCCATTTGCCCGAGAAGGTGACAAGGGGCTCAGTCCATAATCGTCGTAACAGTTCCACCTGCTCCTCGACACGTTGCCCGCGCGTGTGGAAGTCCTGTCCCAGTGCGACGTACTCCAGCTTGTTCCATCCAATGCCAACGCCCAGGCGCAGGCGACCCCTGCTCAGCACGTCCACTGTCGCGGCCTGCTTGGCGACGAGCGCCGTCTGTCGTTGTGGAAGGACAAGGACACCCGTGGCGAAGCCCAGGGACTCTGTGAAGGCGGCCATGAAGGTGAAGAGCACGAAGGGCTCGAGGAAGGGATCCTCGTATGCATATGCTCCTTGCCAGCCACCAGGCCGGTCGGGATTTGCACCTAGCACGTGCTCATACGTGAGGACGTGGGTGAAGCCCAGCCCCTCCACCGTCTGTGCATAGTCGCGAATGGCGACTGGATCACTGCCGTATTCAGTCTGTGGGAATAGTGCGCCGAAATTCATGGGTGTCTACACCTTGTGTTGCGGCTCTGATTGTTACGGTAGGATAGCAAGATCCTTGCAAGCGTGTCTTAGTTCGTCGTCCGACTCTGGACCAGAGGTTAGAGGTTTCGTCTTTTACGGTGCGTGGAATGTTGTGGGTATTGAAGGTGGCGATGCGGTGGGAGGCCCTTAGGAACAACAGAACCGGCCCTACTATGGTGCGGTAGGACCGGCTCTGTTGCCACAAGAGGAAGGCATCCTCAAGATAGTGGATTATTCTCGACGATGCGGTAAGCTAGATCACACTTGTCCTGCTTCGCGTTTCGCCGTTCATGATTTGTGTGGAATGATGCAAGTGACAAGAATTAATGAACTGAGCCTAGGAATCTAAACTCATCTCAGGTGGGGCGCAAAACGCAACGTAAACTCCGCTCGCGCCATGTAATATGCAACATGTAACATGCAACATGCAACATACAGCATGCAACATGCACTAGCCCATCTTCAGTTTCCCAGGTTCAGCTCTATACATGTCGTCGTGGTCAAGTGAGAGGGCAGATTGTCGTATGGCGCGCAAGCCGGAGCTGAGGTATGACAAGGGGACGCTGATTTTGCATCCGCCACCGAAAGGAGGCGCTTGGGTCCCCTTTGTCACCTGGGACGACCGGGTGGAACGCTTTCGTGTGCAGGCAAAGGATTATGGTCCGTTGCTACTGGCCTTGCGGCAGGATGGCGTGGAGGTGGTGGACAAGGCGAGGGAATTCCACGAGGTCCACTTCGATCCGGCGTTCGAGATGACGCCCTACGAGCACCAGCGGGAGGCGCTGGAGGCATGGGTGCGGGCCGGACGCCGGGGGGTCGTGGTGCTGCCAACGGCGGCGGGCAAGACTTATCTGGCGCAACTTGCTATGGAGTACACGCCCCGCAGCACGCTCGTCCTCGTTCCGACCAAGCCCCTACTCGCTCAGTGGTACGCACACATGCTCGGCGCCTTTCCCCAGCTCGACATCGGGGTACTCGGCGGCGGCGACCATGACGGGCTCGGACCGGTTGACGAGTCGCGGGTAGATATCCTCGTCAGTAC
>JALZCF010000523.1 GCA_030863245.1 Chloroflexota bacterium | reverse complement strand
CTCGTACATCGCCCAGTTGGGCAACGATCCACCAGCCTCGTTCGAGGAGCAATGTGCGCTGGTCGCGGCCTGCCTGGATGCCGGCATGCGCCTGCTCGACACGACCTACTACCAGGAGCGGATCGCGCTCGGGCGGGTGTTGCAGCACCTCGGCCGGCGGGACGAGGCGATGGTGACGGGCTGGAACTTCTTCAAGCAACCCGGCAAAGAGGACGAGTTGGTCGCGTGGACGCCGTATGCGCCCGGCCATATCGATGTGATGCTCCAGGAACTGCAGACCAATCGGATCGATCTGCTTGTGATCCATGCCGAGGATGACCCAGGGACGCTGCATCGTGAGTTGGCGCTGGCCGAGGCCTGGGTTGCAACTGGCAAGATCCGGCAGGTCGGGCTGGGCATGGCACGGCTACAGCATCTCGATCAGTTGCCAGCCCACCACTCGATCACGCATGTGCTGGCCCCCTACAACGCATTCAATCGTGCTGCTGCCGCGCTCTTCGTCCGAGCACGTGCGTTGGGGATGCGGACCATCGCCATGTCGCCCTTTATTCGTGGGTGGAAGCTCCAGGAGATTGGTGAAGATCCGGCGGAGGTCGCGGCGATCCTGTTACGTTGGGTCGTCTCACAGCCAGTGGTTGACCACGTGATCGTCGCGATGCGGAAACGGGAATGGGTGCAGGCGAACCTGGAGGCAGCGGCGCGTGGGGCGCTCACGCCACAGGAAGAGCTGCGGCTCGCGGCGTGGGCGACGCGAGCCAGCTGAGGGTGTGGTCCAGCCACACCGTGGCGCAGACGCTGGCATCGGGAGCATGGAGCACCAGCCATGTGCCGGATACGGACTGGCGCGAACAGGAACCACACTGCCGGTTGTACAGAACAATAGGTTGAGCGGCACGATGTTCTGACGCTCCTATGTCAAGCCCCAAAATACAATGGGTTGTAGATATCAGTTGCTCAACCTATTGCAGGCATGTTCCACCTGCCACATAAAAGCTGTAGGCTCGTGGTTGACGTCAGCGGCCTGCTTCGGCTATAGTGTTGTTACCCAGACGGAAGGCGAGCGCAGCCAGGCACCAGCCGGTTGCTCTCGTCTTTCAATATATAGACTCGTTGTTGTCTGCTCCTGTCGGCATTCGTGCAATGAAACACTGTTGCCAGAGTCGCCAAATGGCTCGAATGAGATACCGTTTGAGCGCCCGGATCGCCTCGCGCCACGTCTTGCCCTCAGCTTTGCGGCGGGCGAGGTAGGCTTGGGCTTCGGGCAAGCTGCGCGCTTGGGTTAGCGCAATCCGGTACAAAATCGCATTCAGCCGCCGATTGCCGCCCCGATTTAAGCGGTGCCGCACGATCCCCGCCGATGACGCCTCCAGGGGAGCGACACCGGCATACGCAGCAAGCTGTGCTTCCGAGGTAAACCGTTGGCCCGGCCCCAGGATACCCGCTAAGGCCCCCGCCGTCAGCAAGTGCACCCCTTTCAGGTGGGTCAGGGGCTGATAGTGCGCCTGCGCCAAGCCACAGATCTCCTGCTCAAGCGCCGTCGCCTGCTCCAGCACGAGTTCCAGGCGTTGAGCAAGCCGGCGGATTGCCGCTGCCCGCTGCTGCAGGAGCACGTTAGAACTGGCACACGCATACGTCACGACTGCACGCACGCCAGCGGCACTGGTCAACCTTGGCAGGTGCGCTTTGTACTCAGGATCGACCTGCAGCAAGAGGTGGTGCACTTGATTACGCAGCCGCGTGGCTTCCGCAAGCGCTGCCTCGCGTTCCGTGACCAAGAGGTCGAGCACCACCGTCGCATCCTCAGCCGTAATCCGTGGCAAGGTGACAGCTTCGTCGCGCACGAACTTAGCGACCGCGTGGGCATCTAATCGGTCGCTCTTACCACGGGTACGGGCTCCGCGCCGGCGCTCAGCGGTCCAGCGGGGATTGACCTCGTAGACGGTTTCGCCCTACGCAACGAGAAACTGGGCCAGCCCACGACCAAGATGCCACGCGCCTTCGATGCCCCACTGGCGCGGACCAGGGAACGTACCGGTCCAGGTGAGCAACTGCTGCCAGTCCGTAGGGCGATTGGCCCCACGCCAGACACCAAGCACGGTACCGGTACCATCAAGAGCCAGCGCTTGATGAACATGTTTGTGGGCATCCACACCAATTGTGACCATGCGACCCTCCTCGCGCATACGATGGGGCCGACAGGCCTCTCTAGGGAGCGCATGGCATCAGGCTCCTATT
This sequence comes from Chloroflexota bacterium, assembly GCA_030863245.1. GTDB lineage: Bacteria > Chloroflexota > Anaerolineae > Ardenticatenales > Ardenticatenaceae > JALZCF01. The sequence goes on along the minus strand of JALZCF010000523.1, from coordinate 225 downwards.
AAGTCAGACCCCACCACAAAGGAAGGAGACGACAAGTCAACACAAAGGCACGTAGCCCGCTTAGCGTAGGGTCAACCTCCTTCCTTTGTGTATACTAATCCTAACAGAGAGGCTAAGTGTGATCGGTACCGGGTTGTGGCGATTCGCGGGTTGGTCACCGCACGGATATGCTTCCCGTCGCGCTCGTGCACCACACCGTAGCGCGCGAGCAGCACCATTTCATAC
>JALZCF010000518.1 GCA_030863245.1 Chloroflexota bacterium | reverse complement strand
CCGAGGTGGAAACCGTGGTGACGCCGGAAGCCGAGGTGGCAGTCACGCCTGAGGTGGCGGTCACGGTGCAGCCGGAGGCCGAGGTCGAGGTCACCCCGGAAGCCGAAGTGGGCGTGCGACCCCAAGCAGAGGTCGAGGTGCAGCCCGAAGTGCAACTTGACGTCAGGCCCGAAGTGGACGTCGAGGCGCGACCGGAGGTGGATGTTGGGGTAACCCCTGAGGTCGGCGTCGACGTACAGCCGGAGGTGGATGTCGGGGTGACGCCCGAAGTGGACCTCGACGTGACGCCGGAAGTGGACCTCGAGGTGACACCCGACGTGGACGTTGAAGCGGAGGCTGAAACGGATGTCCGGGTGGCGGAAGCGGATGTTGACGTGGAAGCTGCCGAGGCCGAAGAGGACGTCGATGTGGCTGAAGCCGTCGTCGACGTGAGGACTGCGGAGGCGGACGTTGATGTAGCCGACCTGCAGACAGTAGTGTTGCTCGATGAGCAAGGTAACGAGCTTGGAGAAGTTGACTTCACGACCACCCGGCGCGGTAGCCTGTTAGTCGAGCTAACCGCCGGGGACTGGGATCCTACCACACAGCGGGTCGCCATCTTTGATAACGCGGCGGTCTGTGACGCGCCGGACTTCGAGGCCGAGGGTGAGGAGATTCTAAACCTGACTGACCGTCAGTTCTTCCAGGAACAAGATACCTTGATGCAGGGGACATCGGAAGGTGCCCTCGATGGCAACCAAGGCGCTCTTGGCCAGGATGAAGACGACGTGACCGGGGCCACCGATGATGAGGAGGCTCTGGAAGAAGCCGCTGCAATTGACGAACCGCTACGCGATGCCGACGAGGCTGGCGAGGATGTAGGCGGGGCGGATTTGGCTGATGAAGATCAACTGGTTGGCCAGGATGAAGACGAAGGCCTGCTCGTCGACGACGAGGATGTAGGCACTCTTGGCCAGGACGACGAGGATGCAGGCGCTCTTGGTCAGGACGGCGAGGATGCAGGCGCCCTTGGCCAGGACGACGATGCTACCGTCGGCCAGGACAACGAGTTCTTCACCGTCGTTAGGGGCTTCGATACCAACCAACTGTTGGATGAGGACGGCGCAGCCGTAGTCGTTCGCAGGGGCCGTGGCCTCCGAAGCGATATCATCGCTTGTGGCGTGATCCAGGGCGAAGAAGACACGCTTGGTGAGGATACAGGCGCCCTCGGTGAGGATGAGGATGACACCCAACTTGGCGAGGATGAGGACGACACCCAACTTGGCGAGGATGAGGACGAAGGTGCCCTTGGTCAGGATGAGGACGAGGCTATCCTCGACGAACAAGGCACCGCGGCCGAGGATGAAGGCGAAGGCCTCTTTGACGTGGATGAAGACGAAGACATGCTCGGTGACGACGGCGATGAAGGCGCCCCTGGTGAGAACGACGACGAGGGCCTCTTTGCCGACGACGATGACGAGTAAGCAATCGTCATCGAGGCAGTGGGATGCCCCATGGTCCTAGTCATCCCTACGGATGTCCATACTGCCAAGTAGAACTCGTAAACGCGGGTGAAAAGCAGGGGAGTGCTGATTTGACCAGCACTCCCTTGTTCTCTGCAAAGTTTCGGACTTCCAGTTCCTGGAACTTGGGGGAAGGCCGCTCAAGCAACTAATGGCTAGCACTTCATTCGTGAAGCCTGACGCCTACGCGCTTTAACGCCTCGTATGGCGTGATGGGGAGATGGGCGGGGGTGCGCACCCCGCGCGGTACCGACTCTGTAAGGAGCAACTCGGCACCGAGAGCTGCGATGCGAGCGGTGAGGCCGTAGGGGTCGATTCCTGTCGCCATTGCGTGTTCAACCCTACCCGCCCGTCGCGCCTCCGCTGTGAGTGCGAAGCAGGTGTGTCGACGTTGTTCAAGTGACGGTCCGGTGAATTGTCGGGCGACGTATCGTTTGGCTATCGAGCGCAGGAGGAATCGTACTGCCGACCCAGCATAGTTGGCGAGCGGCAGGAGGTGAGCGAGTATGGAAGGGAGTCGACCATAGGTAAGGACTGTCCTTACCGTTTTGTGACGGGGTACCATGATGGTCTCGCCAAAGGGGAGCCACGTCACCTCGCGCTCACCGAAAGGAAAAGGGAGGCGACGATGCGTCCACCCCAACGGTCTACGCTGCCAATGACTACCTTCGTAACTCCAGCCCCGCTCGCCAAGCATCTCCAAGGCGCTGAGTGCTGTTCCCTGCGAGATGCCACCACGAGAGACCGCGTAGCCGACGCTGATGGAGTCGATGGCACGCACGCCATCCACTTTCCGCGCGGCAAGCGCAGCCAGCCAATCCCCGACTGCGTAGTCGAACGCCATCGCGTTGATGACGGTTGTGTCGTTCCGCAGCGCAAACCCGTCATAGCGATTCACAATACGCTTCATCCAGGTCTGCTCACCAGTGATATCGAGATAGTGCACCCCGTGCTCCACCGCCGCGTTCACTACTGGCTCTCCATAATGCAGAAAGGGACCCACACAATTGACGAGGACCTGTGTGTCTTGCGTTAGGGTGTTGAGGGTATAGGGACGCTCAACATCTGCCAAACAAATCGGAACGTTGCCGAGTCGGGCGCTCAACTGCTCCAACTTGCTCTGATTGCGTCCTGCCACCGCAAAGGGTAATCCCCTCTCATGCATCTGCTCGGCCACGATCGTACCGGTGAAGCCCGTTGCCCCAAATAACACGATCTCCGCCATGCCTAGAGAATGCCACTGAACATGAGAAAGGCCACGAAGGAAACAATTGCTACTAGGACGAGGAAGAGGAGGGCAAGGTCCCAGACCCATCCCGGTCTGCCCGGTTGCTGCCGCGGCTCCGGTACGGCAGCTGGTACAACTTCTTCATCGTCGCGGAGCTGCTCTCCTATTTCCTGCTCCTCCAGATGGAAATAGTCTACTTCCTCCTCGACAGTTACCGGTGCTTCGGGAGCACCATAGATCCTGACAGCCGAGCTGCTAGGCTCCGATGAAAGCGCGGTCAGTGTAGCCTCCTCGCTCTCCAGCAGAGATAGTTGCTCTTCGTCAATCGTTTCCGTTTCGGGTTCATCCAAAGAGTCATCAATCGTTGACACCTCTGGGGCAGGGTGCAACGCCTCGCTCTGTGGCTCAGCGAGGATCTCATCCAGGGGGCGCTCCTCGACAGGCAAACGCTCGGATACCGGGGTCTTTTCTAAGGGCTCAGATTCCTCAGCCGCTGCCAATGTCTCGCTTAATGCGACAATACGTCGACGGATGATACCCGCGCGAGGGTGCTCTGGCCTAAGCTTCAACACTCGCACCAAGGCATCAATCTTCATCTTCGTATGCGGTGCCGCCTCGCTCATCCAGAGCCACGCGTCCGCATCGGTGGGATTCGCCTGCAGATGGCGCCGCAGCAGGTCGAAAGCACGAACTCTATCCCCCGATTTCAGAGCCTGTATTGCCTCGTTCATGGTGTCTCCTTCTCGCTGAGAGTGGTTGCTCTGTTGCATGGTGCATGGTGTATATTGCATCATCCCTCTATCAACGTACACTGTGCCCTAGACTTCGGGCGCCCGCGATGGGCTCACTACACATTCGTAGCAAGAACTGGCTCGTTATCAGCTGTCCACGAGATGAGTGGAGCGGTGGTGTGGGAGTTGCTTGAACACTCATTGTTCTATCCTAACACAACACCATTCTAACGTAGCCTGATCGATCAACCAAGTGGAGGCGCGATTGTGGGAATGCCAACTATCACAAAGTATCATGCCAAGCCGGGCCGCAGTGAGCAGGTGGCTGCGCTGCTGGCAAGTCACTGGGAGTTACTACACAACGAAGGCTTCGCGACGGACCAACGTGCTTTTTTGATGCGCGACCCCGATGAGCCCGACCTTTTCGTCGAAGTGTTCGAGTGGAAAGAGGAGGAGGGTCCGGATAAAGCGTGGAACCACCAAGAGATCGCTGAACTGTGGGAGCAAATTCAATCTCTCTGTGAGAATGATATCACCCCTGAGTACTACGACATGGTTCCGGCGATCTATATGGGAGGCGGGTAACGACTAGGTGCCCAGCACTTTGTCGAGAGATAGCTGTACGAGCACGCGTTCAAGGGAAGTGCCGGGCACCTGAGGGGCTGAGTCCTTATGGAGGCGTATAGTTGTGAGGAGCGGCACCCAGCTACCATGGCAAGAAAGGCCCATGAGAGTAACCTGAGAGGGGAATACGGGCTGCTAGGGCCGATGTGATAGCTTTTGACAGTCATTTTGGGGTATAAAATACGCGGCAAAGTGGCCCGAACACATCGTTCGGGCCATTGTGTCAGGATCGGGAGTACATAGTTGAGAGTACAGTAGGAAGAAAAGGTAACGTTCAATGTATGCAAGAGTGGAAACCCGCTTCGAGACAATCGTTGTCGAGCGGGCCGGCTCGGTCGTCTACTTGACGATGGATCGTCCAGAAGCGCGCAACGCCATGAATTTCCGAATGGTTCAGGAAGTACGCGATTTCTTTGTGAGCATCCGGGATGACCGATCGGTTCGTTGTGTCGTCCTTCGTGGTGCCGGCGGGACCTTCAGTGCCGGAGCCGACATCAAGGAGATGTGTGATCCAGCCAACCGGACGCGCGCGGCACAGCTTGCCTACGCCGAGGTATTGGATGAGATGCTGGTGGCGGTGCAGCGCGCACCACAGGTCACCGTTGCGGTGGTGGAAGGAGCGGCGCTAGGAGGGGGCTTGGGACTCATCTGTGTGGCGGATGTGGCTGTGGCAGCGCACGATGCCGTGATGGCGCTGCCCGAGGTACGGCTTGGGATCGCCCCTGCGGTCATCTCGCCCTTCGTGCTGCAGCGCATCGGCCTGACGCATACTCGCCAGTTAGCGCTCACCGGTCGTCGACTGAGTGGCTTTGCAGCACAAGAGATCGGGTTGGTACATGATGTGGCCCTGGAAGGGCAGATGGACGAGATCGTCGAGGGGTATGTGGGCGACATCCTGGAGGGTGCGCCCGAGGCGCTGGCGGCCACCAAGGCACTCCTCTTCTATGTAGCCGATCGCGTCTTGGAGGAGAGTCGTGCTTACCGTGTTGACATGCTATGCCGCCTGCAGGAGAGCCCAGAAGGACGGGAGGGCATGGATGCCTTCGCCGCGAAGCGCAAGCCCGCCTGGGTACCACACCAAGATCCCTTTGCCGTTTGATCGCTTTCCAACCGCATACCGTACTGGCCCGTCAACGAGGACGGGCTTTTTTTACGCCTCCTCACCAAGGAGGCGGAGTTCTTGGCGTGCAAGGTTAGAGACAGTGCCCGCGCTGCTGCGCTTGATCTTAGCACCCAGTTCCTTGTAATGACGGCGTGCCTCGTCATCCCGCAGGTCAATCTTGTTGAAGACGTGCCACGCGCCCTGTTTGAGCCAGGAGGATGCTTTCTTCTCGGCCAGCCGACGGAG
>JALZCF010000517.1 GCA_030863245.1 Chloroflexota bacterium | reverse complement strand
GGAGAGGACATGGTAGAGCCGCGCGCCCAGGATACCGCCAAGGAGGGCCCAGACGAACACGTCCCAGACATGCTCCGGGTTTTGCCCGCGATATTGTGCTTCCCTTGATGCGAGCCATGCTGCTATCAGGGCTCCACCAACGATTAAAAGTCCGTACCACCGGAAAACCAGTGGTCCAATTTCAAAAGCAATAGGATCCATTCTTACTTATCCTCTAGATCTCTCGGCTAATGACCGAATCAGGCAAAATCATCTGTTACGCACATCTTGGTCACTTATGGAATGATAGCGAAGAAAGGATGATATTCGAAGTGAGGGAGACTACAAAAGAACGTGAGACTCTTTGACACTCGCTATCCTCACCGCTATAATCCGCTACCAAATGAGCCGCCGCGTCTAGACGGCGGCTTTCATTTGTTGATCTGTTGCGTGTTAGATATTCAGCGGATTGTGAGGACGTGTGTAGAACGGTCTTTGTGCTTGATTGTTTTGCTGGGGTGTCTTTCTTCACTTCTGCTACGCTGAAAGAGAGAGTGGCATGGAACGTCGAACGGTATGGGCGCTGGTAGGGATTTTCCTGCTGGCTGTGGTCACCATCTATATCGCCCTCCCTCACGAGGGTGGGGTTCCGCTTGGAACTCGTGTTAATGAGAGTATCACGTATCATCTTGGTCTGGACCTGCAAGGGGGATTGCGCGTACTCCTCGAGGCGGACATGCCGGAAGGGCAAGCAGTCGATGCAGACCAGATGGAGGCAGCCAAACAGATCATCGAGCGGCGCGTGAATGCACTGGGCGTCAGCGAGCCCGTGGTCCAGCGGGTCGGTGAGGAGCGTATTCTGGTGGAGCTGCCGGGCCTGGACGATCCCGACCGTGCGGTGGAGGCCTTCGGAAGCACCGGACTGCTAGAGTTCATCGACGCCGGGCAGACACCCCTGCAGGAGGGCCAGATGGTGAATACGAGCCTGCAGGATCCAGAGGAGCGCGACCCGAACCTGCCGACCTTCGAGACGGTGCTGACGGGGGCGCAATTGAAACCGAACAGTGCAGCGGTCGTCTTCGATCCGACGACGAATCAGCCAATCATCCAGTTTGCGTTTCAGGACGGCGAGCCGGCGCAGAGGCTGGAAGAGTACACCGCCAACAACATCGGCAACTACATGGCGATCACGGTGGACAAGCAGGTGATCTCCTCCCCGGTCATTCAGAGCGCGATACCAGGTGAAGGGGTGATCCAGGGTCAAACGATCACCATCGAAGAGGCGGAAAACATCGTACTCCAGCTGAAGTATGGTGCGCTTCCCGTTCCGTTGGAGGTCGTCGAGAACCGTACCGTTGGCGCAACGTTGGGTACCGACTCGGTGGAGAAGAGCCTCGTCGCCGGGGTCATTGGCCTGGCGGCGGTCGCTCTGTTTATGATGCTGTACTACCGTCTGCCGGGGGTGCTCGCCGTGGTCGCGTTGATGATCTATACCGCTATCGTCATGACGCTCTTCAAATTGATCCCGGTGACGCTTACGCTGGCAGGCATTGCCGGATTCCTGTTATCAGTCGGGATGGCGGTCGACGCGAACATCCTCATCTTTGAACGGATGAAGGAAGAGTTGCGGGCGGGCAAGACGCTCCGGGCCGCGGTGCGCACGGGCTTCGATCGAGCCTGGCCCTCGATCCGCGATTCCAACGTATCGACACTCATCACCTGCGCGATCCTCTTCTTGTTCGGGGCCAACTTTGGAGCCAGTATCGTACAGGGGTTCGCCCTTACCCTAGCGGTCGGCGTGCTGGTCTCGCTCTTTACCGCGATCACGATCACCCGTACCTTCCTGACCGCCGTGATGCAGGCGCGGCCGACCGAGAATCGCTGGTGGTTTGGCGTGTAGACAAACAAAGGAGGCCGCGATGGTGCGCGGATTGAACAAGGTGATGATCATCGGCAACGTGGGACGGGCGCCCGAGTTGCGATACACACCCAATGGCACACCGGTCGCAGGTTTCAGCGTGGCCGTGGGACGGGAGTGGAGCACCAGCAGCGGGGAGCGGCGCGAGGCGACCGAGTGGTTCAACGTGGTGGCATGGCGCGATCTGGCTGAGCGTTGCAGCCAGACGCTCAGCAAAGATCAGCTGGTATATGTCAAGGGCAGCCTGCAAACGCGGAGCTGGGAGGATGCCGATGGCCAGCGCCACTACCGGGTCGAACTGGTCGCGGACGAGGTGACCGTGCTGGACAACGAACGGGGTCGCGAGGATGTACAACCGTCCTACGACGACGAAGCGTATCAGCTGTAAAGAATTTGGGGGGTCAAGTTGTTTAACATTATTGGCAAACGGTACTACTTTTACGTTTTCTCTGCCCTGCTCATCGTTCCAGGGCTCATTGCCCTGCTGACCTGGGGCCTCAATCTCGGGATCGACTTCACCGGCGGCTCGCTGCTCGACCTGCAATTCGTCGATCCGGAGCGACCCTTGGTGGCAGGCGAGATTCGTGCCGAGTTAGAGGAGATGGGATACACGGGCACCACGGTGCAGCTATCAGATGACAACAGCGCGCTCATCCGGATGCCTCAGATCTCGAACGAGGAGAAAAATGAGCTCCAGGCGGCACTGTCGGAGGCACATGGTGCAGAGCTGATAGAGCAGCGCTTCGAGGCGGTCGGTCCATCGGTTGGTAACGAGGTCACGCAGGGCGCACTCTTTGCGGTGTTCGCCGCGACGTTTGGCATCCTCGGCTACCTTGCCTTTGCCTTCCGCGACGTGGAACATCCCTTGCGGTACGGCATCGTCACGATCCTTGCGATGCTCCACGACGTCTTCCTCGTGGTAGGACTCGCGGCGCTGGCGGGACATTTCTTCGGCTGGGAGGTGGATGCGCTGTTTCTCACGGCGCTACTGACGGTGATTGGTTTCTCCGTTCACGACTCAATCGTCGTTTTCGACCGGGTGCGTGAGAATCTGATGACACACCGTGGACTGCCGTTCGAGGAGGTTGTCAATATCTCCACCGTGCAGACGCTGGACCGCTCGATCAACACGCAGCTAACGGCGCTCTTTACCTTGCTTGCCGTCTACCTCTTCGGGGGTGAGACGATCCGGCAGTTCGTGTTCTGGCTGATCATCGGGTTGATCTCGGGCACGTACAGCTCCATCTTCAACGCCGCACCGCTACTGGTGTCGTGGGAGAAGGGTGAGCTCAGCCGTTTCCTTCCTGGGCGCTTGCGAAGGGCGCGACAAGCGACGGCGTAAAGCACGTATAAAGCAAAGCCTTCACCTTCACCATCCGAGCAAAGAGAAAAGACGAGCCGAGAGTGTACCTCTTGGCTCGTCTTCTTTGTTGTGCATGTGCCGCATACTGTGATAGTTTACGGCACACTGTTCTGTTATACCTTATACCAGTTGTGATATATCAGCCTTACAAACAAGCCGAGAAAGGTTTGTAGTAGGCACTTTAGTGTTCGTCCGCCTCACGAACACTAAAGTGTTTACTACGAACCTTTACGGCGCTTCAGAATACAACTGGTGTTACGCTTCCTTCATAGGTTCCAGATGTTGTTCAGCCTCTGCGATGCGTGCCTTGGCTTCCTCAATTTGCTGCTGTAGGCCTTCCGATACGGGGTCCTGGTGCTTGGCTTGAATCTCTAAACGGCGCAGCGTTCCACACCATAGGGCGAGTTCGCGCTTCCAGCGCTGTGTGCCATACCCCATCTCGGCGATACCGGGTGCGGGTGGCTGCGGTGTGACGGATTCCTCGCGACGGCTCGCAAGGAGGAGCACCACACCGCCAACGAGAAGTATCAACAGGGCAATAGCGACTAGCCAGATCCAACTCACATGCTTTTTCTGAGCCTCTAGTCCCTGCGTTATAGCAATTGTGTGTTTTGAACGTAGTACACGAGTGTGAGCGCACACTGAAGTGTGTACTACGAACCTTGGTGTTACTGACCGTTGTTACTTGGCGCTGCCTCGCGGTCGAGCATGCGGATCTCTTCGGCAATGGTCGTCAGTTCGATGAACTCATCTGCCTGGCGGCGCAATTCGTCCGCTACGGTGCTGTCACTCGTCTTCTCGCTGCTGATAATAATCACACGGGTTCCCTGGCGCTGCACGGCCTCGACCAAACTTACAAAGTCACCATCCCCGCTGAAAAGGACAATGGTGTCACAATGGGGCGCAAGGGTGAGCATATCGACGGCCATCTCGATATCCACATTGCCCTTCACCTCGCTCACCCAGTGCATCGAACCGTTTTCGTCAGCCACGCGGCGCCGGAAGATCTTGGCACGCTTGGTGATGACGTTGAAACCATTGTAGGAGAGCCAGTCGGTTAGTCGTATCAGCCAATCGGGGGTAAGGTCGCCTTCCAGCAAGGCCGTGTAGTAAAAGGCGCGGACGAGCCACCCCCTCTCACCAAAGTGCTCTAACAGACGCCGGTAATCAATGTGGAGTCCCAAGTCACGGATAGTGTGATAGAGATTAGAGCCATCGATGAAGATAGCAAAGCGTCCATATTCATTTGCAGGTAATTCTCGGTTCATGTTCAAATCCTCAGTTAAAAGAATAGAGATAGAGAGGTACTACAAGTTAAGCTTGGCTTTTAGTGAATGGTCTGTTGCGTGTTGCATGGTGCATGGTGCATATTACGGATTGCGGGGTGCTTAGGTTGTTTGCGGTTTACGTTTTATAGATCAGTTGGAACGGCTTTAGGTTCATGGATTCGGTTCAGTAGGGTAACCCTGGCACTCAGCGAATAACGGCGAGATGTGGGCAGGACGGAGTTCGATGGAGAACCGGTTGACGTTCGCCTGCCCGCAGGAATCAGAGATGCCTGCACGTACGCTATTGCGTCCAGGCTTGAGAGACAAATAGCTATTTAATTGTGACAGAGGAAATCGGCCGCTCAAAATCCTGCCTGCTACTCAAGGTACAGTCGAAGTCTGTTAAAGTCAAGCCCTAGCTTGTTCTTCTTCAAGAATTGGTGGGAGATGAGCGCGCCGACGTGAAAGCCGTAACGCCATTCTAACTCTGAAGGGAAAAATCCTGCAAAGCCGGACATATCCTCACGGCACCACTCCCCGAGACAGAGGCGCTCCGCCCGGAGCGATTCCAGGGCTGTCGCACCCGCGGCGCCGACACCCTCCACGAACTCCTCCGCCCGGTCGAGAGCGGCCTGCTCCACCGTACTCTGCGGCACAGTGAAGGCACCTCCCGCCATGCCGGTGGCAAGGTAGGCGATGGTCTCGTGCCGGTTTAGTCGTGCCGGGGCTAACAGGAGGTGCGTGTCGAAGAACCAGACGGGGATGGCAGTCATTCGTGCCCACTCAACGAAAGGCTCGTTGCCTCTCGGTCGAAGTCGTAAGAGCTGCTCCCTCCAATCACAGAGCACATGGAAGCGCTGGAGGAAGTTGATTCCGACAAATCCGGAAATCTGTGGCGCGTATCGACGTACATCCATCACCTCGACTGGAACATCCTTGACGGGTACCATGCCCAGCATAACCTCTGGCAGGATGCTGTACCCAACGGGGGCGCGCTGCCCACTGGCGAATGTTGCCTCGTGTGTGCCGTAGCTCACTAGCTCCATCTCGGAGAAGATACCAGTGTCAATCACCAACTGGCTGGAGCCGGTGTCAATGACAAAGGGATGCGATGTGTTGCCAATCGTCAAGGAGATAACCGGCAGCGGATCGGTACCAAGGAAGGGGACCACGATCTCTTCCACATCTGGAGGGACATCGTAAGGAGGACGAGCCTCGAACGCTCGCAGCTGTGCAGCCAACGCTTGCAGCTCGGGCAGTTGTTCAAGATGGGCGGCGGCCAGGTCGAAGCGATCCAATCGGTAGAGCGTCCACGCCAGATCACGACGGATACGCTGTGCTAGCTCATCCCGTTGGGTGTGCGGCAGCTGCAGGGCGAGGGATAGGGCCCGCTCCAGAAATATCGACGCCGCGGCCAGGTCATTCTGCGCCAGCTTCAAGCGTCCCATCCCGTGGAGCGCCTCCATGTCAGCCGGAGTCTCCCGCAGGGCACGCAGATAGTACCTTTCGGCACCCTCGAGATCAGCGCTATCCCACAACGCCGCGGCGATCGCCGCGGCGTTGTAGGATCTCAAGGGCTGCTCACTCATTCCGAGTCTTCAAGTTCAATGGACAGGGCGACCGCCTCACCGCCACCGAGGCAGAGCGTGGCGAGGCCTCGTTTCAGACCCCGGTCGCGCAGGGCATAGATAAGGGTGGTGAGGATGCGCGCACCGCTCGCCCCGATCGGATGGCCAAGGGCAATCGCCCCTCCATGTACGTTGACCGTCTCATCGGTGATGCCCAGACCCTGGATATCTGCCAGGCATTGCGCGGCAAATGCCTCGTTCATCTCGATGAGATCCCAATGGTCCATTCCCACGCCCATCTTGTCGGCGAGTTTCTTCACGGCATAGATAGGAGCAGCGAAAAGCGCAAGGGGGTCCACCGCCGCCTGCGCATAATCTACAATACGCGCCAGTGGCTTGATGGCGCGCTGCTCCGCCTCCTCGCGGCTCATCACGACGACCGCCGCCGCCCCGTCTGTTAGCCCCGGCGCGTTGCCGGCCGTCACCGTGCCACCTTCCTCAAAAGCAGGACGGAGCTTGCCGAGTGCCTCCAGCGAGGTGTCGGATCGGATGGGCTCGTCGGACTCTACGACGGTAGTGCCCTTCTTCGTCTTCACCTCGACGGGGACGATCTCCTCCTTGAACTTGCCACTCTGGGTCGCCTCCCATGCTCGTTGATGGGAGCGCAGGGCAAAGGCGTCCTGCTCCTCGCGCGTGACCTCGTACTCCCGTGCGACCCACTCGGCACTACTACCCATGTGATGCTGCTCGAAGGAGCACCAGAGGCCATCGTGAACCAGCGCATCCACCAGTTCCGCATTCCCTAGACGGTAGCCGAAACGGGCCTTCGGCAGAAGGTAAGGCGCCTGGTTCATGTTCTCCATCCCGCCCGCGATGAAGATGTCACCATCGCCCGCCTTGATGGCGGCGGCCGCCATCATTACTGTCTTCAAGCCACTCCCGCACACTTTATTGATGGTCGTCGCGCTGACAGTGTTCGGCAGCCCCGCCTTCAATGCAGCCTGGCGAGCGGGCGCTTGCCCCTCACCCGCCTGCACCACATTGCCCATCAATACCTCGTCGACATCCGCGCCATCAATCCCCGCGCGTTTCACCGCCTCGCGAATCGCAACGGCGCCCAGCTCTGTTGCCGGGGTACCTGCCAGCGAGCCCTGGAAGCGCCCGATGGGCGTCCGTGCTGCACTGACGATGACCGGCTCTCGTCCGTTTCTATTTGCCATCGTATCACTCCTCTATGGGGCAACCTTGCCCCTTTTCATCTCGGTTCTTTCATTCCGGGCATGGTAGTGATTCTACCATACTTTGGCAGGTGGCAGGTAGTGAGCTTCCAGCCGCTAGATTCCATTACCGCTTGCACTACTTATACCCATTGCGTTTTGACGTAGTAGGCACTTTAGTGTGAGACAACCCACGGCGCACACTAAAGTGTCTACTACGAACCTTTTACTCGAGGACGGCTGCCAGGCGGGAGATTGTCTCTGCCACGTTCTGTGGGATGTGAAGGCGAAGTATGGGATAGTCGCGCCTCTCGAGCGCCTCGAGGTCGCCAATCGCCTGGGCTCTGACAAGGGTGCTAAAGTCGTAGGGGGAGCCGGGGATATTCACTGTTACCTTGTCATCCGTGACGATCTGGATGAAACGGCCCTGTGGGGGTCCACCCTTGTGAAACTGCCCGGTTGAGTGCAGGAAGCGCGGGCCGAATCCGAGTGTTGTAGCGGCGCCACTTGCGTCCCGGATGGCGGCCTGGAGGTCGCGAAGCGCGGCCTCGTTCTCGCTCGTCATTGGCACGTATGCCAGGATGGCGATGTACTCCCGCTCCATCACTTCGTCCAGAAAGGCGCGCAGTGCCTCCTCCGGCGAGTTGCCTGCCGCGTCGCCGCTCACGCGCACCCCATTCCCCTCAACCTCCACCTCAGGTGAGGGAAGCTGCCCCTCCTCCTGGACTTGCTGGAGCAGTCGCTTCGTGTTGTTCTTGCTCTCTGTCACATTCGGTTCATTGAAGGGATTGATGCCAAGGATGGCGCCCGCAACGGCCGTCGCGAACTCCCAGCGCCAGAACTGCGCGCCCAGGTCGTAGACGTCCTGTAGATCGATCTGGACCACCGGCTGGCCCGCGTCCTTGAGTGCCCTGACCTGTTCGTCGTGCGTGCCTTCCCCCTCCAGCCGGAGGTAGACGAAAAAGCGATCCAGCCCGTAGGCAGCGGGCGGGGCGATGCGCTCGCCAACGACGGGGAGGATGCCGACCCCGCGCTTGCCCGTGCTCTCTGCAACGAGCTGCTCGGCCCAGTCGCCAAATGGTGCAACGGTAGGGGAGGCAATGAGGGTGAGCTTGTCACGACCGACCGCAACCATCTCCCCCATGATGACGCCCAGGACCAGCGCATCGTTCTGTGCCGGTGGGACGGCGGCGATGGAAGCGCGAATCTCCTCTTCGGCCCGCGAGAGCAGTTTGTCCACATCCATGCCGATGACGGTCGCGGGCACGAGACCGAAGAAGGAGAGCACGGAGTAGCGTCCACCGATATCCTGTGGATTCATAAAGAGGGCCGAGTAGCCACGCTCCTCGGATTGTTGGATCAGGAGCGAGCCGGGATCGGTGACCACGACAAAGTGCTCTCCCGCCGCGCCCGTTTGCTCGTAGAAGTACTCGGCAAAGGAGCGGGTCTCTTCAGTGGTACCGGATTTCGAGGAGATGATGAACATGGTTTGCGTGAGATCGAGCGAGTCGCGAAGTGCCTGTACCGCATCAGCCGCCGTGTTATCTAGGACATGCAGACGTGGGGCGCCCTCTGCATTGCCGAATATCCGCTGGAACACCTCGGGCGCGAGGCTGGACCCGCCCATGCCAAGCAGGACGACATCGCGGTAGGGGGCGTCTCTCACACAATCCATCTCTGCCCGCCGCGCCTGCATGGTGAGAGGGGAAGTCAGCCAGCCGAGGCGATTGAGAATGTTGCTTCGATCCTCCTTGTCCTCGCTCCAGAGAGAGGCATCCTGTGCCCACAACCGTTCTACGACCTTCTCTTCCTTTGGGCCGTACTGCGTGAGGCGGTTGCGAACTCCCTCTTCGTACTCCCCTAACCATGCCTTACCACCTAGTAACTCGCTCATCGGCAGCCTCCTGTCAGTTGTTGTCTCGTAAAGCTGTGGAACCAACCAAGCAATTATAGAGCCGACTATATGGAACTAAAGATGGGGTGTTGCATGTTGCATGGTGCATGTGCGCGGCGCGCATGTGCGCAGCACACATGTTGCATGGCGCGTGAGTCGTTTGCGTTTTGCGTTTTATGCCCCGCGGTGAAACGTCTTTAGATTCATAGGTCGGCCCAGTGGTACTCCTTACACTAGGGCAAGACGGAGTGGCTTTTCTGCAGTCATTTATTGCACAGCAACATTCGTCATCGGATCCGCCCAGCCCCAAGTGTAACCGCAAGTTTGCGCTATGGCAACGTCCACCTCACTCTCTTATGGATCTTGTAGAAATAGGCGGGTAATAGACGGCTTGTCATTCTGAGCGATAGCAAAGAATCTCCCCCACTCGCGTCATCGGCGTGAGATTCTTCACTCCGCTGCGCTGCGTTCAGAATGACAAATGGGTGACCCGTTTATTTTGTAAAGATCCGTTTCAATCTATCGCTCTTCGCCTTCCGCCACGCAGATAGGCATTACTCCCGCGTTGCGGCGAGGATGGGGAGAAGGGAGAGGGCGGAGAAGAGGACGAGGACGAGGGCAGGGGCGGCGGCGCGGGCGAAGAAGCCCTCGGCGGCGGCGGACCAGATGCGGGTGGCGAGGGTTTCAAAGCCGATGGGGCCGAGGAAGAGCGTTGCTGGTAGCTCCTTCATCGTCGTGAGAAAAACCAGGGCTGCTGCGCTTGCGATGCCACTCCGCGCGAGGGGGAAGGTGATACGAATGAGGACCTGCAGCGGGCCGTAGCCAAGGGAGCGGGCTACCTCCTCCACACGAGGGCTCACTTGATTCAGCGCGGCCTCGACTGTCCCGAGCGCCTGTGGCAGAAAGCGCACCACGTAGGCAAAGACGAGCATTGCCATTGTCTGATAGAGCGGGAGAGCATATCTAGCACCAAAGGAAATCAGGGAGAGCGCGACGACGATTCCCGGTAGGCCATAACCAAGATAAGCAATCCGGCCGACAATGCGACTTAGTTGCCCAGGGTACCGCACCACTAGAAAGGCGATAGGGAGCGCCACGAGGGTTGTCGCCAGAGCGGCGAGGGTACTGGCGTAGAGCGAGTTGCCAGTCGTGAACCAGAGGGCGCGCAGCGTTTCCCCGGCTCGAAGACCACGCACAAGCCAGAACGTGAGCACCCCGATTGGCATGACGAGTGCAAGGAAGACAACGACAGCGCAGAAAAAGAGAGCGGGCCACTTCCAGCGACCCAGCGCTATCGTCGCGTGCCGCCGCCTTGCCCCACTGCCCACACTATAGTAGCGGGTTCGCCCGCGCGTCCAGACCTCGGCTGCGAGAATCGTCAGCGTCAGTGCGACCAACAACAACGAGAGAACAGCCGCCCCGCTGCGGTTAAGCGAGGCGGTAAGTTGTACCAGAATGACACGCGTTATCGCGTCATACTGGAGCAGCGACACCGCACCAAAGTCACTGATCGTGTAGAGCGCGACGAGCAACGCGCCTGCGGTGATTGCGGGCCGTAGCAGCGGCAACGTCAATCGGAAGAAGGTGGGGAACGGGCCATGTCCGAGGCTACTCGCCGATTCCTCCAATGCCGGATCCAGCCCTCGTAACGCTGCGCGCACGGAGAGGAGGATGTAAGGATAGGTGAAGAGGCTTAGCGTGAGAAGCGCACCGGGGAAGCCGTAGATCTCTGGCAACCGGGTGACACCGAAGGGTCCCTCAAGCAGTTGCTGGAGCATCCCCCGGGGCCCCAATGCGGCGACGACCACGTACCCCCCCACGAATGATGGAAAGACCAACGGCACCACGCTGAGAATCAACCACAAGCGACGGCCTGGCAGATCGGTGCGGGCGGTGAGCCACGCTAACGGCACGCCAATGCTGATGGTCACGAGAGTCGTGCTCAGCCCGAGCAGGACAGTGTTCCATAGCGCCGAGAGCGTACGTGGTCGGGAGAGATATCGCCAGATCTCGCTCCCTCCCAACTCGGCCGTGCGGACGAACAGGTAGAGTAAGGGGATCAGCAGCAACAGCGCGAAGATGATCGACGGAATCAGCACGATCAGGGGTGCTTGAGGCCTGCGCCAGCGCCAGTGCCGCTCTACCGCATCAGCGCCTGTCTTCTCTCCGCGTTCTGCTTGTGAAATACCGTACTTTACAAAGTCTCTCAACAAATGCTCTCGAAATCGCGCGATAAGCTACACGAGCTCGCCTTCTTTACTCTGTCTCTCTGTAAGAAAGTAGTAACGGCTAATATAGCGAGCAGAATGGACAAAGTCAAGTAATTTTGTCAAGATTAGAAGAAGCCATCTGGGCAAACAATTGTCTCAACTAGGACAACTTGAAGAGCAACCGAATGTTAGATACGATAACGCCCCGTGAGGAAGATTATCTGAAAACTATTTTCATCCTCTCTCACGGCCAAGACACAGCTGTTGCGCCCGGGGATCTGGTCGAGCGCCTGGGCGTTTCCAGCGCGGCCGTCTCACGCATGACACAGCGGCTCGCAGATGCGGGACTCCTTCGTCGGACTGCCTATCAGGGTGTATCCCTGACGTTTGAGGGAAGATTGCATGCACTGCGCGTGCTGCGCTTCCATCGCTTGGCAGAGGTCTTCATGGTGGAGCAGCTTGGGTACGACTGGGCAGAGGTGGACGAGACGCTCGACGATCTGGAACACGCGATGACGGAGGAGTTCGCCAATCGCCTGGAAGCCATGCTGGCGTATCCAACCGTCTGCCCCCATGGCGATCCCATCCCCACAGCCGATTTGGAGTTGCGAACCATACGCGAGCGCCCGCTGACAACATTGCCAATCGGACAGGAGGTTGTGATCAGCCGCGTGACGGGTGATGCGGCCATGCTACGCTACCTGAAACAAGAGGGACTTGTACCCGGCGTGCGGTTGACCCTTATCGCCCGCGCCGAGGTGGGTGGCCTCCTTACCGTCGAGCGACGTGGCGAGCAACTGCCGCTCAGCCCGCTCGTGGCAGGCGCTATCTTCGTGCGTCATCTGGAGTTCGGGGAGCGGGGAGCGGAACGGAAGGATGAAGGATGAAGGATGAAGGATGAAATGAGTGGAGAAAGCAGTGGCATGAGCGGGTTTGCGAGATTTGCGTGGGTGGTTTTGGGGTATAATTTGGTTGTGATTCTGTGGGGTGCGTTCGTGCGCGCTACGGGCTCGGGTGCGGGTTGCGGTAGTCATTGGCCGCTGTGCAACGGCGAGGTGGTGCCGCGCTCTCCTCAAGTCGACACGCTCATCGAACTCACGCACCGTATGAGTAGCGGTGTACTGCTCGTGATGGGCGTCATACTCGTGGTGTGGGCCTTTCGAGCTTATCCAAAAGGGCATCGTGTTCGTAGCGGCGCGGTCCTCTCGATGGTCTTTCTTGTTGTCGAGGCGCTACTCGGCGCGGGGCTGGTGCTCCTCGAGTATGTGGCCTATAACGATTCGTTGGGACGTGCGGTATGGATGGGGGCCCACTTGGTCAACACCTTCTTCCTGACAGGCGCGTTCACGCTGACTGCATGGTGGGCATCGGGTGGCAAGGCTATTCGGCTGGGCAAGCAGGGCGCGGCAGGTTGGCTGCTGGGACTCGGCGTTCTTCTTACTCTGGTACTTAGCGTCACTGGCGCGATCACCGCACTCGGCGCTACCCTCTTCCCAGCTAGTTCGATTGCGGAGGGCGTGGCGCAGGACTTCTCCCCTACCTCGCCGCTCTTGCTGCGCCTTCGCCTGATCCACCCTGCCATCGCGGTAGGGACGGGGCTCTACCTGGTCGTCGTAGCCGCCTTGATCCAGGAGATGCGTCCAGGCGCTGCCACAAAACGTTTGGCCCTCTGGCTCGTGCTGCTCTTCGTGCTCCAGTTAGGTGTCGGCGCGCTTAATCTGGCACTCCATGCACCTGTCTGGATGCAACTTGTCCACCTCTTCCTAGCCGATCTGCTCTGGATTACCCTCGTATTGCTTTCCGCTGCGGCGCTCTCCGTCGAGATGCCGCAAAGGGTGGAACATGTAAGCTCAGTGCCGCAGGTGGGTGACTGACAGGTACAATCGTGCGTCTGCCCTGTCACGGGGGAACGAGTTGAGGTGGCTCGCATCTTGCAGGAGCAGCTTGTGTAGGGAGGCAACATCATTTACATAGGAGGAGTGGAGGCACTATGACAACGAAAACGACATCGACCTCCTACCACTCTCTGCCGCCAGAGATACTGGAGGAGATCCGAGAGGACGATGAGAGATTCGAGCGATGCCTGGAATACGTCCGGGACCATGCAGCAGGTGAGGTAGAGGGGGTCACCGGACCAGGCAGTATGTCCTGGCACATCTTCCGCGAGCCGGGTATTCTCCTAGGAGGTTTACGAGCCATCCTCCTGCAGATTGCGCACCCTGCGGTGGCGGCAGGCGTCGAGCAGAGTAGCAGTTTCCGAAACGATGTCCTTGGACGAGCAGAGCGCACCTACACCGCGATGTACGAGCTGGTCTTCGGCACCCTTCATGAAGCGATCGGCGCTGCCAAGCGCCTCCACAACATTCACAATCAGGTACGAGGAACGGTGGAAAGTGAAACAGACTCTCCTTGGGCAGGCCGGTATTACCGAGCGAATGACCCTACCCTGCTGCTGTGGGTCTGGGCGACTCTCATTGATACCACCATCCTGGTCTATGAAAGGTTCCTGAACCCGCTCACGAGGCAGGAGAAGGTGCAGTACTATCGAGAGTCCCGAATCGGCGCCACGCTGATGGGCGTACCACCCGAAATGGTACCGCCCACGTTGGACCGTTTCTATGACTACTACCATGGCATGTTGGAGGGACAGGAGTTGGCCGTAGGGGATGTAGCTCGTGAGCAGGCCGACGTGCTCTTCAGTGCGCCCTACACGCCCATCCAATTCGATAGGATATTGACTGGAGGTATCCTGCCTCCTCGCTTCCGCGATGCGTACGGACTATCGTGGGGCGAGAAGGAGCAGGCACGCCATCGTGACTTGTGGTCCTTCCTGCACCTCGTCACCCAGTTGATCCCCGACACGCTGCGCGTTGTGCCTGCTTACCATCAAGCGAGACTGCGCGTCGCTCTCGCACAAGGGAAAAAGCCTTACTTGCTGGCACGCGTCGTAAACCGGATCGATCATTGGGTGAACGTACCGTTAAGCATCAAGCCCATTCCTGTATCGAGCGGGAAGTAGGCGGGCGAGCAACCAGGCGAGCCACAGCCGTCGCCTAAGTTGCTTCCACGTTTGGAGTGCTTCAGAGCGATCGTTCGGACCGGATCCCGTTGGGGCATAAGTGCTCTGCACGTACAGATCGGTCAGCCAGCGGGCCTCAGCAGGCGCTGGCCGGAGCGCCGCACGCAATCGTCCGTCGATCAGGTGACCAGCGAGTTTGACGTTTCGGTCGCCGTTGAGTTGCTGTGCCAGCGACTCTGCAATCTCGTACGGGGTCGCTCCCGCCTCTTCCACCGCACTCAACCACCGGGCGAGGCGATAGAAACGTTCGTAGAGAACGACAACCGCAGCCCGGGGTGGTAGATGACGGAGGCGCCAGTTATCCCAGACAACCCAGGCTAGCCCTATCGCTAGGATAAGGGCCACACCTCCCAAAAAGGCCAATTGCCACCCTTCGTCCAGGTGGAATTGAGTAAACCGTTCCCACCACCCCGACTCTTCGAGTAACGGCGTCTCGACGGGGGGCGCCTCTTCCGGTAGGGCGTTCTGCGCGCGGCCAGCAGTCGGTTCGAAATCGATCCACCCGTGGTCTGGGAAGTAGATCTGCACCCATGAATGCGCGTTTGCCTCGGTAACCAGATATTGCTGGGTGCTGTCGTCATACGCTCCCCCCGTATAACCGATCGCCAAGCGTGCAGGGAGTCCCGCCGCGCGTGCGAGGACGACCATTGTCGTGGCGTAGTAATCACAGTAACCCTGCTTGAGATCGAAGAGAAAGTAATCTGCGATCTCGCGCCCCGGCGGCGGGGCGGGCAGATCGAGATTATAGGGGAAGGTACGCAGGTATTGTTCGATGGCACGCGCCCGGTCGTAAGGGGTCGGCTCGGTCGCAGTCAGCTCCCGCGCGAGCGCCAGTACACGCTCCGGCACCCGGTCGGGAAGTGCCAGATATCTCCGGCTGATCCACCTTGGGTAGCGGTTGCCAGCAGCACGGAGTTGTTCGCTACTAACGATTGGTAAGGCTGACTCGACCGTGTAAGCGGTGGCCTCCGTGTAGACACCAAAGGCATCCTGTGAGCTGCGCCAGGCAACCGTGTAGGGTTGATCGACGCTGACCAGCGACCCCGGCGCGTAGAGCAACCCACCCGTGGGCCGCTCCATCTGAATGTAATAGTGAACGAGTTGGTGAGAGGGTGGGGTGACTTCGCTCGCCCGCTCGCCAGCTTCGTAGGAGACGGTTTGGGTGCGGCCAGCAGACCATCCACGCCCCGAGTAGCGATCGTAGGTCAGGCTACGCCAGCGGCGCACGAGTGCTTCCGTGCTTTCCCCTGCCTCGTTCTTGATTGTCATGACGGATCGCTGCGATAGCTCCGGACCAGAACCGATCAAGTGCCGGCGGGGAAGGCCGGGCGTACGCACCTCATCGAAGGCCGAGGGCGGTTTGGCGCGCTGCTCTACTCCTAACGAGTCGGCAAGCGGCTTGACCTCGATGGGCACCGGGCCAATCAACTGTTGGATAGCACGACCTAGTGCCTGTGGAGAAAGAGGAGGCGCGATAGCAGCGACGGCGGTCAGTGCTAGGGCAAGGGGAAGGGCAGCAAAGAACAGATCCGCGCGGATCTCCCGAGAGTAGTCAACACCGCGCGCTGCCCAGTCGCGCTCGCGCGCTATGTGTCCCATCAGTGCCATCAACAGAAAGGCAGCGGCCAAGACAGGAAGCAAGTAGAAAAGCCCATCACCCGAGTAGGAGAGCGTCAACAGGAGGAGTGCGCCTCCTGGTAGCACGGTAACCAGTGGTTGGTCGTAACGCCGCAAGGACCAACCCGCCCATGCCGCGACACTCCATAGCAGCAGGCTCCAGACCATGGCCACCACAACCGGGTCATAGCCTGGCTCTCCCCCTATCAAAGCCAGCGCCCAATCTCGCGTGCGTATCAACAGAATAGTGACATCCGTTAATAGGGTAGCCAAGGGGTGCTCTGTCCACGGGACGCGCCAGGTATGAAACAAACCAAGCAAGGACTTATCCAGCCGTCCTACCCACACGATCGAGCCTCCTAGGCCGAGGGAGAAAGCTGCACCCAGTCCTAGCCATGTCGGTATCTCTTGCCTCGCTAGCTCCCACCCGACCCACACACCCAAGGCGGCAATGCCGAGCAAAAAGCGCTTGTCCAGCCCACGTGTCACAGCCGCCAACCCCAGCGTCACACTTGCCACCAGGATCAAGAGTAATCCGAGTGCCAGGAGCCCTCCCATCCCGTACCGACGGAGGAGCCAGGCGAAGAAGCGGTTCACCATCCGCTTTCCCTCGCGTGGCTGGAGGAGCCGCTACGCTCCACCGCCCTCATCCCAGTTCCCTCCATGATCGATCGCTCGGCGCTTGTGTGGCGATAACACGGCCGGTGCCCAGCACTTTCCACTCCCATGCGCCCCTCTGTCCGGGTGTGGCTTCCGGACGATCGAGGAGATCGGGGGTGATGAGGTGATGGGTGATGCCATGCTCCGAGAGCGACGCCATCATTGGATGAGCACTGCTGTCGCCGCCGAAGGAGCGCGGATCGAGCAGGAGGACAGTCGGGACAACACCACGGCGCTGCATCAGTAGAAGACGCTCGATCCAGGAACCATCTATGTCTGGCGTGATGAGCACGACGCTCGCATACCGTCCTAGCGTGGCGCGTGAGCGTTCCAACAACCCCTCCAGACGCAAGTCGCCTGTCGATAGGAGGGCCAGTGACCGTAAAATCTTGAGTCGTTGGTCCGGGTCGGCTCGTGGTGGCAGCCAGAGCGGCTCCACACCATGGGCCACCAGTCCCACGTTTCGCCCCGCCCTAAGACCTCTGTCTGCGAGGGAGGCAGCCAGCATCACGCCATGTTCCTCTGTCGATGCCCACCCCTCTCCTACCTGGACATCGCGGGCCATATCCAAGAAGATCCACCAATCGCCAACAGGCGCCCCGTCGAAGAGGCGTACATGGAGCGACCCACGACGGGATGTGGTAGGCCAGTGTATCCAGTGCCGCTCATCACCAGGGACATACTCGCGCACGGTCGACGAGGTGATGGTGCGCTCGAGCGTGTAAGGACGAGGACGACCATCACCTACCCGCCCACCGGGCGCAACCTCGATAGAGGGAAGGGGCAGGATTGGTGGCGTTACCATCAGGGTGGCGGAGGCGGCATTCAGGAGATTGACGGTGTATAATCCAAGCGGGTCCCCGGTACTGATCGTGGTAGGGCCAAGGGTAAAGAGACCGCGCTGGCTACACACGCCACCCGTCCGCCAGCGATGCTGGGACGTCGCGCCAACTCCCGTCGCTCGACTAACGTCATAGTCCGGCATGTCGGAGTGGTCAAGCACCTCTACCCAGAGGGCAGGGGCCCAACCACGATTGATCAGGGTAAAGCGCTCCTCCAGTCGATCGCCGACCTGTGCCCAGCCGAAGCGCATCTCCCGCTTGAGCTCTAATCCATGCAGTAAGGAGCGCGCCCATAACCAACTGAGCGCCCATGCGCCGCCGAGTCCCGCCAGCGCCATCGCCCATCCCCGCCACGGCACGACCAATTGAACTGCCAAGAGCAGGACAACGAGGAAGGGCAGCAGGCGAGACCTCAGGACCATCAGATCGCGACTGACTCGATCAGCTCCGGCATCTCATGGGACGGGTCATTGACAAGGGCGGAGACAGGGTAGCCGACCAGCTCGTCGGCATCGATGGGGACAAGGAGGGATTGGAGCGCCTCTGTAGATGCCTCCGGGTCAAGCCACTGCCAGAGGGAGGTAGGCGGGATGATGATTGGCTGGCGCGAGTGGATGGGCTCGACGCGCTCATTGGCTGGACCTGTGATGATGGTACAGGTGAATAATTCGTCCTCTTCCCCTTTGCGCCACACCTCCCAGAGACCGGCAAAGGCAAATGGTTCGCCCGACTCAAGGCGGAAGTAGAAGGGCTGAGAAGATCCCTTCTTGTCCTTCGGCTTCCTCCACTCGTAAAAACCATCGGCCAGCACCAGACAACGACGACGACCGAAAGCGCTACGAAAGGCAGGCTTCTCCGCTACCGTCTCAGCACGCGCATTGATGAGGCGATTTCCGATGCTGAGGTCCTTGGCCCAACCCGGCACTAGTCCCCAACGAAACATCTCCACATTGCGCGACTTGGGGTCCGTCACGACGGCGACGTCCTGGGTCGGCGCGATGTTAAAGCGCGGCTCAAGCTCCGGCACCTCGCCCAGCTCAAGCGCCTTCTGCAATGTTTCCGCATCTGTCACCAGCGTAAATCGTCCACACATGGCAGCTCCTTATCGGATCAGTTCAATGATACACAATTCTAGCATGTCGGCCCGACTCGACTGCAGTGGCAGTTACTCCTCCCTAAAAAGTACCATCACCGTGATATCATCATGCTGGGGCGCATCGCCTATCCAGTCGAAGACTGCATCGATTACTGCTTGCTGGATTGCCTGTGCCGAACGGATGGGAACGGATCGTGCGCTCTCTAACATGCGCTCTGTCCCGAAGAACCCACCACGCCGGTTCTCTGCCTCGCTGATACCATCCGTGTAAAGTAGTAGGGCATCGCCGGGTTGAAAGTGAATCGTTTCTGTGCGCCACGTGAGCTCCTCGAGGATGCCCAGCGGTAACCCGGTCGCACCGAGCGCCTGTACCATCTCTCCATTCAACGCGTAGGGCGGGTTATGGCCGGCGTTGCAGTAGGTGAGCGTGTCGCTAGTGGTATCGAGGATGCCGAAGAAAGCTGTGACAAACATCGAGGAATTCGTGTCACTTAGAATGCGTTGATTCGCGGCTGCAAGTGCCAGATCCGGCCGCTCGTCATGCTCGATGGCGTAGGTACGAATCAGGGTACGGCTCAATGCCATAAAGAGCGCTGCGCCCAACCCTTTGTCGGCCACATCCGCGATGACGATGCCCAGGCGGCCATTGGGAAGTGCAATCCAGTCGGTGAAATCACCCGACGTCTGGCGCGCAGGTGCGATCCAGACCGCCAGCTCCCAGCCTTCTACATTGGGGAGTTCCTTCGGTAAGAAGCTGGCCTGAATGGTGCCGGCCAGTTCCAGTTCCTGCTCCACTCGCTGGTGGGCCAGCGTGCGGGCGTATACCTCGGCACTATGGAGAGCCGACGCGATCTGCGCTGCAAGCGCTTGCACAGCAGGAAGCACTTCCTTAACAGGTCCCATACCCCACTGCGCCAGGGCGACGTAGATACCACCAATGGG
>JALZCF010000481.1 GCA_030863245.1 Chloroflexota bacterium | reverse complement strand
GCTATGGGAGCTGTAGGAGCTGCTTCCCTTTTCAGTCCCTACGTCACGGGAAGGTTGAGCAGGATACGAAGATCCATATACAGGAAGACGACAATGATGAAGACAATCAGCGTGCTAAACCCCAGGTAGCGCCAGCGCCAGTCGGTATCCCATAGCCGATGGATGTTGTACGCAATCATGCCGAGTGCGAACAATTCGATGATGGCACTGAGCGTAACCGAAAGCGTGTTGCTTAGCCCAAAGATGGGCAGCACAAAGGGAAGGATAACATATTGCATCGTGCAACGTACGGCAACAAACATCATGGAGCCGCCCATCACCGTACCGGCCTGACGAAGTTCTTTGTCGGTTGCAGGAGTCATTTCAGCCATAATACGATAGAGTTTGTCCCAATGCGTCCCGACGAGCAAATAACTCCCCGCATCATGCCAATTCCGCTCCCCGCCCCACGATGATAGGTTGATTGACAGTCCTAATAAATGAAGCTAATATCATGTCATTAATGTCACCCCTCCTCTCAAAGTGCATGTAGAATCGACCGCGAAAGCAACCTATGGCCCGACCGACGTGGACTTTTATCACCAATCATGGTGCCGTGCTGGCGCTTATTGGCCAGCACAGGCAGATCACCACCCGAGAGATCGCCTCGCAGCTGGGCATTACCGAACGCAGCGTGCTGCGAATCATTGGCGACCTTGAAGCCGAGGGATACATTCGACGTTTCAAAGAGGGTCGCCTGAATCGGTACGAGGTGAATCAGGATCGTCCCCTACGCCGCGACGACCAACGGGATATTGTCGTCGGAGAGTTGTTAGAGGTGCTATCTTATTGAGCCGAGCATGTGGAACTAAAGGTGGTATGTTGCATGTTGCATGTTGCATGTTACAGTGGGCGTCGGCGGTTCATGTTTTATGGCCCAGGTAGAACGACTTTAGATTCATAGACTTGGCTCAGTAAGCATCCGCCGAGCGTAGATGTTCAGGTCGTGCCTTGGTCCCTTGTTTGATTCCCTATCTTGCTTGACTTCCCACCTAACTCGTGGAGCGATATCTATGAAGCGTGAATCGTCCCCTCCCCTGGTGCATAGCCTGCACCGGGGGTCTGTTTCAGTAGCGCTTTCCCGTCGGGAACTGTTGCGCCTGGGTGGACTCCTCACCGTCGGAGCCGCCTTGAATGGGTGCGGGTTACCGAGGCCCATGGCGGCTACATCGGATAGTGACCCGGTCTCACTTGTATACCAGGGTTGGACCACCGATTGGTTCGCCCCGCTAGCCCAGGAGATGCTTGCGCAATTCCACCAAGATCATCCTGGAGTACGTGTCTTCTACGTGCCGGACCCTGAGGACGTCGAGGAGCAGATGCTGATCGAGATGCAGTCGGGTACGGCCCCTGATGTCTTCACGGGTTGTTGCGACTTCTTCCCCATCTGGGCCCAACAGGGCCACACCCTGGATCTGCGACTCTATGTCGAGGCGGATCTGGATCAGGCAACGCTAGACGAATGGGATCCGGCGCAGTATCAGGCGTTCTTTACAGAGGAAGGGAAGCAGTACGCCCTTCCCAAGTATCATGGTGCCTTGGCGCTCTACTACAACAAGGATCTTTTCGACGAGTACGGCGTATCCTATCCCGACGGGAGCTGGACTCACGACGATTATGCGGAGGCGATGAGGCAGCTCACCCACGACCGGGATGGGGATGGTCAGACCGATCTGTGGGGGAGCATGCTGGATGTAAGTTGGGATCGGATCCAGGTGCACGTCAATGCGTGGGGTGGGCATTTTGTCGATCCGGAGGATCCCACCCGCTCGCTCATGGGAGAGCCAGAGGCGCTGGCGGCCATGGAGTGGATCCGCGCACGCATGTGGGATGACAAAGCAATGGCGACCTTCCTAGATGTGCAAAACATGGAGACTCGCCAGGCATTCATCAACCAGAAGATCGCGATGGTGGAAGATGGCTCGTGGGCCCTGAGAGATATCCTGGCGAACGCTACCTTCCGTGTCGGCGTGGCACCGATGCCGACCGGGCCAGTACGACGCGTGACCCTGGCTACCACGGATGGCTTTGGCATCTATGCCGATACCAAACACCCCGATGCGGCATGGGAGCTTCTCAAGTTTCTGATTGGCCCAGAGTTTGGTCGTGCGATGGCCCGCATCCACTTCCTTCAGCCCGCGCGAGCCTCGCTCGTCGAGGAATGGATCGGATTCATCCGTGCGGAATTTCCCAAGCAGACGGAGGGTGTGGATCTCGCGGCCTTTGCGGATGGCCATCTAAAGGGCTACTCCGTGACGGCAGAGGTTTTTGCCAACATGAAGGACGCGCGACAACTTGTAAGAGCTACATGGGAGCAGCTGTTTACCTTTGGGCAGATGGACACCGACGAGATGAGGCAGGTCAGCCAGCAGATCCAGGCTGCCCAGCCCGCACGAGGATAGCAAGCCAATGCAGCGCTGGTGGGGAAGCCTTCGGTTCAGGATTATTGCCTGGACCTTCATACCGACCGCTCTCAGCCTGTTGATGGTGGCGCTGGTTACCTTCTATGCCTATCGACAGGCAACGGGCCAGCTCGTGATCGAACGGGATCGGGAGCTGGTTCGGTTGTCGGCTGGTCAACTGTCGACGGAGATCGCGAAGTATAGCGATATACTGGTTTCTCTGGCTCGTACGGCAGACATATATGGGGGTGATCCGTCCACGCAGCAGGTCGCACTCATGAAGGCGCACAACCGTCTCGTCGTGTTTGACGGCGGCGCGTTGGTGCTGAACACCTTTGGACGGGTGGTCGCCACCCATCCCGATCGGCCGGAACTCCTGGGGCAAGATTTATCCACCCGTTCCTACTTCCGCCAATTGGTCCAGACTCGACGACCCCTCTTCTCTAACATCGTCGCGGACGGTCCGGACGGTACGGAGGTGATCGTGGCCGCCGTACCGATCCTTGGGGAACGGGGCGAGTTCATGGGAATGCTAGCAGGCATGTTCCGACTGGGCGCGCCCACCACGAGCGCCTTCTATGGTGGGATTGTCAAGCAGCGTATTGCAGAGAGTGGCACCCTGTATGTGGTGGATGGTAATGGGCGCGTCATCTATCATCCTGACCCGGAGCAGGTCGGTGCTGATTTCTCGGCGCAGAGGGCGGTGCAGGTAGTGCGAGACGGACGGGTAGACGCGATCCTAAGCAGTGATGTGGATGGTAGGGATACCGTAGCTGGCCTCGCGCCTGTCCCGATGACGCCGTGGGGACTGGTCACGGAGGAGAGCTTGGCCACATTGATGCGCGGCAGCGAGCGCTACCAGCAGTTTCTGATAGCGCTCCTGTTGCTAGGGGGCACCGTTCCCGCACTGATTACGGCCGTCGGGGTGAGGCAGATTACCCGCCCAGTCGAGGAGCTCACCCATGCGGCACAGGAGGTTGCGCAGGGTCACTTCGACCATGATATCAGTACTCAGATGGGCGGCGAGATCGGCGAACTGGCGAAACAGTTCAACTTGATGGCGGCACAGCTGCAGGCCTCATACGGACAGCTCGAACAGCGGGTCGCCGATCGGACCAAAGAACTGGCGACGTTATATGCCGTTGCCGTAGTGGTGAGCCGCTCGCTGAACCTGGAAGAGGTGCTGGATGGTGCATTGGAGAAGGTGATGGCGGCCTTCGATTTCGAGGCGGGAGCCATCTATCTGAGGGAGCAGCGTACGCGTGAACTCCAACTGGCTTGTCAGCGTGGGGACGTGCTGCCCTTCGGCGACTCGATGATCCAGACATTCGTTACGAGCCGGGTCATCGAAAGCAAGTCCCCGTTGATCGTGAATGACTTGCGCGAGTTGCTCGACACACCGTCTCGCTTGATCGAGGAAGGGCATTACACCCTGGCCAGCATTCCACTCCTTGCAAAGGACGAGATCGAGGGGGTGCTTGCCATTACCTGTCGATCCAGCCACTACACCTTCTCCCAACAGGATATCGACCTCTGCCTCTCGATTGGGAACCAGATCGGGATCGCCGTCGAGAATGCGCGCCTCTACCAGCAGGCCCAACAACTTGCCGTGGTCGAGGAGCGACAGCGGCTGGCGCGCGAACTGCATGATTCCGTTACTCAGTCCCTCTACAGCCTCACACTCTTTGCGGAGGCGGGGCGGCGCCAGTCGACAGTTGGTGCATGGGCGACTGTCGAGCAGTATCTCGGCCGGCTCAGCGAGACGGCCCATCAGGCGTTGAAGGAGATGCGGCTCCTCGTCTACGAGTTGCGACCGCCTACCCTCGAGCATGATGGGCTCGTCGGTGCCTTGCAACGGCGGCTGGATGCGGTAGAGAAGCGGGCCGGGATCGATGCGCGCCTTCTGGTGGAGGGCGATCGGCAACTTCCGGCGCCGCTGGAGGAAGCGCTGTACCGCATCGCGCAGGAAGCATTCAATAACGCACTCAAACATGCCTCTGCGAGCACCATCACGGTGCGGCTATATGCCGACGAGCGGGAGGTGATGCTGGAAGTGGTGGACGATGGTCAGGGCTTTGACGTGAGCAGTGCTGTCGATGGTGGGGGACTGGGGCTGACCAGCATGCGAGAGCGCGTGGAGCGCCTGGGCGGTTTCCTGACCATCCTGTCGCAGCCGGGAGTCGGCACGACCGTGCGCGTGCAGGTGTCCATGGCACAGCAGAGAGTTGAAGCGAGTCCTATTTCTGTGGGCATTCCAGTGTAATTTATAGAAGGAGCGACTGTGGCCAACACAATTCGGGTGTTAATTACCGACGATCACACCATCGTGCGAGAAGGATTGCACGCCCTTATCAGTACCGAGCCGGGGATGGAGGTGGTAGGCGAGGCAAGCGACGGAGTCGAGGCTGTTCACCAGACACGTGCCCTCCGCCCGGACGTTATCTTGATGGACCTGGTGATGCCACGAAAGAATGGGGTTGCTGCCATCCAGGAGATCAAAGCCGAGTTTTCAGATGCACGCATCCTGGTGCTCACCAGCTTTGCCGAGGATGACAACGTCTTTCCGGCTATCAAGGCCGGGGCGATGGGCTATCTCCTAAAAGATGCTCGGCCGCAGGAGTTGCTCCAGGCGATCCGTGACCTGCACCGCGGCGAGTCGTCGCTGGACCCCTCTATCGCGCGGAAGCTGCTCCGGGAGCTCAATCGTCCCCCAACGCAGCCCCCTGCGGAGGAGGCGCTAAGCGAGCGTGAGGTGGAAGTGGTGGTGCTCCTGGCGCAGGGGCTCTCGAACCGGGAGATTGCGGAGCGATTGGTTATCAGCGAACGAACCGTGCGCTCCCACGTCAGCAACATTCTCGGCAAGTTGCATCTGGCCAACCGCACGCAGGTGGCGCTGTATGCGATGCGGGAGGGGCTGATCGAGCGGGATTCGGCTTGATCTACGGAGGAGCGGAGGTGCGGTTCAAGGGGGCATCCGCCATTTGACGTAGGGTATCGGCCGATTGACTGAGTATAGACCGCCTGAGGGGCGGTCTTTTTGTTGGAGCGGTAATCTATCCTTCCACCGATGTGCATGAGGGCGGCGTGTCGTAGAATCACGGGGTGTTTCGACGATGGAAACGGTTAACCCAGAAAGCTCTAGATGAAACGCGACGGCTTCTTGTCCATGCTCTTTCCACTGTTGCTGCTCGCAGGGCTTGTGGCGTGTGGTCGTGTGTCGGCGTCGCGTTCGTACGCCGGGCGGCTGCTGTTTGTTTCGGAGCGCGATGGGGAGGTTGATCTGTATACGGCGAAGGTCGACGGCTCGGAGCTGGTACGGCTGACGCAGAACGGGAGATGGGATGGCTTTCCGGTCCTGTCGCCGGATGGAAGTCGGGTGGCTTATGTGGCTGAGGAGCGTGGGGCGGACGGGTCGGTCGTCGACCGGGAGGTTCACGTGATGGCTATCGACGGGTCGAAGGATGTCAATGTGACGAACGATCCGGCCTTCGACCAGAACCCGGCGTGGTCGCCGGATGGGAGGCGGCTTGCCTTCGTTTCCATGCGGGACGATCGGTATCAGGGTGCGATCTACATCGTCGACGTGGACGGGCGTGGCCTAAGACGGCTCACGGAGGATGGGGACCTGCCCGCCTGGTCGGCGGATGGGAGCCGGATTGCCTTTCTCGCCCCGAGTGACGGGCAACTGTACGTCGTCCATCGCGATGGAAGTGGGAAAGAAGCGCTGACGGATGCCCCCGCGAGGCCCACGCAGGCGGCGGCGAATGGGAGGGCAGTGTGGTCTCCCGATGGGAGCCGGATTGCCTTTGAATCCAACCGGGATGGCAACGCCGAGATCTACATTGTGAGAGCAGATGGCTCGGAGATGGTCAACCTGAGCGACGATCCGGCCTACGACGCCTCCCCGGTGTGGTCGCCGGATGGGGGGCGGCTCGCCTTCCTCTCCACGCGCGACGGGAAAACAGACCTGTACGTCATGAACGCGGATGGCTCGGGTGCGAGCAACCTGACGAAGGGCGCTCGCGAGGGCTTTCTCCCCAGCTGGTCCCCGGATGGGACGCACCTCGCCTTCGTCTCCGATCAGGGGGATGGGAACCAGGATATCTA
>JALZCF010000473.1 GCA_030863245.1 Chloroflexota bacterium | reverse complement strand
CCTTTACCTGGCGATCGCATCCTTGGCGTTGGTGCTAGCAGTGGGCGGACTTCCTACGCTTGACGCACGCTATGCCTCCTTTCCCATCTTACTCACCATTCTGGCCATCGCTGCGCTGCGTGTTTATCCCTACCTCCAACCGCCCTGGCTGGAGAATCCCCCCGCTCGTCCGAACGTGAGTGCCTTGATTGGCGAGGAGCAGTTCCTGTTGCTCGACCTGCAGGTCGAGCGGGAGGGGAACACAACTACCGTCGAGGCAGTCTGGCAGGTGGTCGGCGAGCCGGCGCACGATTACACGGCCTTCGTCCACCTACTAGACGAAGAGGGCGAGCTTGTGGGGCAGGCGGACGCACAACTGGCCGACGAAGAGAACATCCCCTCCTCCGGCTGGCCTGTAGGCTATCTTGTACAGCAGCGCTACCAGACGGACACCGACCCTGCCCCAACTCAGGTGCGCTTGGGCCTCTATGATCTGGAGACGCTGGAGCGGCTACCGGTGATGGGTGGTGGTGATAGTATAACAATCCCGGTTGTGCGATAAGGGGGCAGCGAGCCGAGATGGAAATTACCAAGCCCTCAACCGCCACAGGCCTCGAGCGACCTCGAGGCTCGCTGCGTAGTAGCCTCGCTAGCTACGTTCGAGTCGCCCTCTATCCCTTGCTGGTACTGGCCTTCTCCCTGTTCGCCATCAGCCCAATATTGAGCGAGGGGTATTGGTGGGGGGCACACGACGCGCGCCACTCGGTCTACTTCCTCTTCGAGTTCAACCAGGCGATTCGCGACGGGGTGCTCTGGCCGCGCTGGTCGCCTGACTTTGCGTTTGGCTACGGCTATCCTTTCTTCAATATCTATGGGCCGCTCAGCAACTACGTGGGCGAGGCATTTCACCTGCTCGGCTTCGACCTGGTGTGGTCGGTGAAGCTGGCATTTGCCTCGAGTATCCTGCTCAGTGGTCTGGCAATGTACGGCTTCGTGCACCGCCTCTTTGGCCCGAACGCGGCCCTCATCGCGGCGGTGGCCTATCTCTACCTGCCCTACCATCTCGCCGACGTCTACGTGCGAGCAGCGCTGGCGGAGAGCTGGGCCTTTGTCTTCTTTCCACTCGTATTCTGGGGCTTCTACGAGTGTGTCACAGCGCCCCGCCCCCGCGCTATCGCTCTGACGGCCGTTGCCTATGCCCTCTTCTTCCTGACGCACCCCGGCCTCGTGATGCAGGCCACATTCGTCCTGATCGCCTGGGTCGCCATGTGGCTGCTCATACCGCTACGAGAGGCAGGGCACTGGGTCTGGCAGGAGCATCGAGCATTGTTGGCGTGGCTACGGCGGGCAATGGCTGCAGCGGGGGCGGGCGTGCTGGGAGTGACATTGGGCGGAATCTTTATCTTTCCCTGGCTGTTGGAGTCCCAGTTTGTCAACACGGAGCAATGGTTCGCGGGCTACTTCAACTACCGCCGCCACTTCGTGGCGCTGTGGCAGCTGCTCTCCCCGTACTGGGGCTTCGGCACGAGCGTCGAGGGGGTGGGCGACACCTTCCCCTTCCAGCTGGGGCTGGTGCTCCTGCTCTTCGGGGTAGCGGCCTGGCTCCTGCCGATTCGAGAGCAGCATGCGCGCTTGTCACGGCTCTTCTTTACGGGGATGCTACTCTGGTTCCTCTTCCTCATGCTAGAGCCGAGTCGCTTCCTCTGGTCTTCCCCCTTCGGGGAGCTGGTGCTCAAGCCGATGCAGTTCCCATGGCGCTTCCTGATCCTGGCCGGCTTCGCCCTCTCCATGCTCGCAGGGATGGTCGGGCGTCGCACGACGATGCCAGTGGCGCTGCTGCTCTGCCTGACGCTGGTAGCAGGCTCCTACAGCTATGTGCATGCTGAGTACATCGAGCCGGCGGAGGGACCGGTAAGCTTCGCAGGCCTGATGCGCTTCCAACAGAGTGCGGGGGAGATGACGGGGCAGAGCGCCTGCGTCAAACGCGAGGATATCCCCACCTGGTCACCCCTCGCCGACGTGTGGGTGAGCGGGGGCGAGGTGAACTCGCGCTTCGACTACGGCGCCCTGGCGGCAAGTGCCTGGGCCGGAAACGCCCAACAGCGCACGACGCAGGAGATCATCGAGGTCAGGCTAGAAGAGCCCCAGACAGTGCGCTGGTACATCACCCACTACCCCGGCTGGCACGTCTACCGTCTGCCGCTTGAGAGCGACGAGGTCATCGAGGAGCTAACCATCACCCCTGCCCCTCGCACCTGCCATATCACCGTAGAGGCACCCTCGGGCCATTACCGCCTGCTGGCTCGCTTCGAGGACACGCCAGCGCGCGTGGCCGGCCAGTGGGCGACTGTCCTGTCTATGCTGGTTGTGGGAGCCCTGCTCGTCGTAGAGCGGGGAGCGGGGAGCGGGGAGCGGGGAGCGGGGAGCGGGGAGCGGGGAGCGGACGGAGGAAGGATAAAGGATGAAGGATGAAAACGGCAAGGCGTGTGAGGGTGTGAGGGTGAGGCAGGCAGGGACGATGTCTGAGGTCGATCCGATATGATCGATCCGCAGCGCCAGATCACCCAAAGCTTGCCGTAGCAGCCCTGCCAAGTGCGTGAACTCCCTGGGCCACTGCTCGTTATAGGGCACAATCTCGATCGTTGTCATCTCCATCAGCCACCTTCCTTTCTTGATACCCTCGCACCCGGTTCGCGCGTTAGGAATTACCCGGCGTATTATACCGATTGTGGCATAAAGCCTCACAAACCAAGCGTTCCTGCCTTGTCATGTCGAGTGGAACGAGACATCTCTGCCGCTCTCCTCCCTGTCATGTCGAGTGGAACGAGACATCTCCGCCGCGCGCAGAGATTCCCCACTCCGTTCCTGAGAAATAAGGGTTGAGTGTTTC
>JALZCF010000448.1 GCA_030863245.1 Chloroflexota bacterium | reverse complement strand
GGGTGTGGGGGTGTAGGGACCTAGGGGGTCAACGGACAAGACAACCCGTTCCCAGGACTTGACTACTGAGCACTGCTCACTGATCACTAGCCACTGATCACTGCCGTTACTAAGCCACCAGACGGACGTTCTGGTGGCTTTTTGATATCCGTTCGCATGTGAGATGACAGGTGTCCTCCCACAACATGATGGCCGGTACTTATCTTGCAGGGGGTATGAACTATAGTGGAAGGGATCAAGGATGTAAGTAGCAAAGGAGAATAGGATGGACTATCGATATCTTGGCAGGACCGGGCTGAAGGTGAGTGAGTTGTGCCTCGGGGCGATGACTTTCGGGCGGGAGACGAGTGAGGAAGATAGCCGCCGGATGCTGGATCGTTTTGTTGAGGTGGGCGGCAACTTCATCGACACGGCGAACGTTTACACGCGGGGTGTGTCGGAGGAGATCGTTGGCCGCTGGTTATCCGAGCGGAATCGTGACGATTTCGTGATCGCGACGAAGGTGCGCTTCCCGATGGGAGAGGGACCGAACAAGGTGGGGTTGAGCCGGAAGCACATCCTCGCCCAGGTGGAAGCTAGCCTGCGACGGCTCGGAACGGACTACATTGATCTGTACCAAGTACACGCTTGGGACCCCGGCACGCCCCTAGAGGAGACGTTGAGCACGCTGGACGACCTCGTTCGCAGCGGCAAAGTTCGCTACATCGGCGCGAGTAACTTTGCCGGCTGGCAACTCCAGAAAGCGATAGATATCAGCCGGTTCAACGGCTGGGAGGCCTTTGTCTCACTGCAGCCGCAGTACAACCTGCTCACACGCTCGACCGAATGGGAGCTCATCCCCGTCACGTTGAATGAGGGACTAGGCGTCATTCCCTGGAGTCCGCTGCGTGGCGGGTGGCTGAGCGGCAAGTACCATCGGGGCATGGAAGAGCCGCCAAAGGGGACCCGCATCGAGAAGGCCGAGGAGGAAGGGTGGAGCGAGATGTGGAGCAACTACGCCAACGAGCGGACCTGGCGCATCCTCGACGTGCTGTTCGAGGTGTCAGAAGAAACGGACCAGTCCCCCGCCCAGGTCGCGATCAACTGGCTGCTCCAGCGCCCTGGTGTGACAGCGCCCATCATCGGCGCCCGGACGATGGAACAGCTCAACCAGAACCTGCGTGCAGCGGGCTGGGCCCTGAGCGACGAGCACATGGCGCGTCTCAATGAGGTGAGCGAACCATCGCTTCCCTACCCGTACGACTTCATGGCGGAGCAACAAGGGAACCGGTAAGAACGGCAGTGGCTAGTGGCTAGTGGTTAGTGATCAGTGATTGGCAGTCATGGGCCAGTCACGGGTCGGTAGTCTCATGTGCCACTAGCCACTAACCACTAGCCACCAGCCACCAACCACTACTTCTTCCAGAGCTCCTGGTTCCCCTCGTTCCTGCGGAAGCGCGGCTCGAAGGACACGTACCTGGACCAGCCCTCGTAGATCATTTCCTCAGCAGCCCTATATCGATGGTGAGGGCGCTACAGCCGACAACGGCGGGTACACCGAACTGCTGGGCAACAATTGCGGCGTAGCTGGAGTTACCGCCATGACTCCTAAGAAACCTCGTGCTTCTACCCCCATGAAGGAGGTGTATCACCTCCTCGAGTTACTGTTGAGAAGCCCTGAACCGGCCGATGGAAGGATTGACACGTAATGCGGAATGGGGAGTGCGGAGTGATAGAGGGAATTGTGCCTGTTGATAGAGGGACCGTCACCGTTGCTTTGTTGATGGGAAGATGTAGAATAGTTGGAAGATCGAGCATGTCGGAGGAGATTCATGTGGCCGGCTTCTAGCGATTTTACAGGCAATGTACAACCAAGCGGCCGAATGAGGAGCAATTGTAATGAAACACCTGCGTATTTTATTGGTGGATGACCATCAGGTAGTGAGGATAGGCTTGAAGGCACTACTCAGCCGCTACCCTCAGTTTGAAGTGGTGGCGGAGGCTAGTAGCGCGGATGAGGCGGTGGCGCGCGCCCAGCAGTACGAGCCGGATGTGATCATCATGGATATCCGAATGCCGGGCCGTAGCGGGATCGAGGCTACGCGCGAGATCACGGAGGTAATGCCAGAGGTAGAGGTGATCGTGCTAACTTCTTACGCAGAAGACGAGCTGCTTTTCGACGCAATCCGAGCAGGCGCGAGCGGCTATGTGCTCAAGCAGATCGACTCCGATGACCTGGTTCGTGCGCTAGAGGCGGTCGGGCGCGGAGAGGCACTGCTCGACCCGAAGATCACGCGGCGCGTCTTCAACCGCGTACGGGACGCCGAGCGGCAGGCCGAGGGAAGCGTCTTCTCGGGGCTAACAGAGCAGGAACTGCGCGTGCTGGGATTGATTACGGAGGGACGCACCAACAAAGAGATTGCTCACCAGCTTCACCTCTCCGACGGCACGGTACGCAACTACGTGTCCAACCTCATGCACAAACTCGATGTAAGCAACCGGGCCGAAGCGGCTGCCTTTGCCGTGCAGCACAATATCCACGATTATTTGTCAGATGCGGAAGAGGGATAAAGGTAGATGGATGACGAGCTTGGAACGACTTGATGTGCCTGATGACCCTACGGACCGCCAGCTTGAGGTCCTGGAGCTGGTGGCAGAGGGTAAAACGAATCCTGAAATCGCTGAGGAACTGGTCGTATCGTGCAATACCGTTAAGAAGCACCTGGCTGCTCTCTGCGATCGCTTGCAAGCGAAGAATCGGACGCATCTCGTCTACGAGGCCATCCGGCAGGGGCACCTACCCTGCCCTCAGTGCGGCCAGGAGGTGGGGGAGAGTGAGGGGATATCTGCCGGAGATCGAGTATGAGCTATAGCAAGTTCGAGAAGTACCTGAGCGACTCGCAAGTAGAGGTCGTCACTGGCGTATGCCCGCACGACTGCCCCGATACGTGCAGCTGGCAGGTGGCGGTGGAGCGGGAAAGTGGGCATGGGGTGGATATTTGGGGCCACCCGGAGCACCCGGTGACGCAGGGACGTCTCTGTGGCAAGGTCGATCGATACCTCGAGCGCACCTACCATTCCGAGCGCCTGAGGTCGCCCTTGAAGCGCGTTGGCCCGAAAGGTAGCGGGTCGTTTGTGCCCGTCTCGTGGGAGGAGGCAATAGCTGACATCGCGGCGTACCTCCAAGCGGTCATTGCCGAGCACGGACCGGAAGCCGTGCAGCCCTACTCCTACGCGGGAACGATGGGATTGCTACAGGGGGAGGGCATGGCAGGGCGCTTCTTCAATCGAATGGGGGCGAGCCAGCTTGCCAGAACCATCTGCTCGGAGGCGGGATTCGAGGGGTACAGCTATACGGTCGGCAAGGCGATCGGGATGGAGATGCAGGATTACGCGCATGCGAGGTTGATCCTGATCTGGGGCAGTAACACGTTGACCAGCAACCAACACTTGTGGCCCTTCATCCTTGACGCTCGGAAGCAGGGTGCGTGTGTCATCGTGATCGACCCGGCGCGAACGCGAACGGCGCGCGCCGCCGACGAGTGGATCCCGATCCGGCCCGGAACAGATGGCGCGTTGGCCCTGGCGATGATGCACGTCATCATCAGCGACGGCCTGTACGACGCGGAGTATGTCGAGCACTGTACCCACGGCTTCGATGAGCTTCGTGAGCGGGTACGGCAGTACTCAGCAGAATGGGCAGCATCCATCACGGGTATTGCGGCCGAACGTATTCGGTCTCTGGCACATGCCTACGCGACCACGCGCCCGGCCGCCATCCGGGTCAACTATGGAATGCAGCGGCACGCCGGCGGTGGCATGGCGATGCGCAACATTACCTGCCTTCCCGCCCTCGTCGGTGCATGGCGGGAGCAGGGGGGCGGCATCCAGCTGAGCAGTAGTGGGAGCTTCCCGCTCGACCGCACCAAGCTCTACCATCCGGAGTTACGGCAGCAGCCTGCGCGCTGTTTCAACATGAACCGCCTCGGCGATATGCTCAGTCACGACCCGGTCCGCCTCGCGAGGGCACACCACCATCCACGCCCCGTAGACCCCATCCCAACACCTGAAGAAGCAGGATCCCCCATCTACGCGCTGATCGTCTATAACTGTAACCCGGCAGCGGTGGCGCCGGATCAGAGTGCCGTCATCGAGGGACTCAAACGGGACGACCTCCTTACCGTGGTTCTGGAGCAGTTCCAAACAGATACGGCCGATTATGCGGACTATGTGCTTCCCGCCACAACGCAGCTGGAACACTGGGATATCCTCAAGCCGTACGGTCATCTCTTCCTTGCATTGAATCGCCCCGCTATCGCGCCGCTCGGGAAAGCGCTGCCTAACAGCGAAATATTCCGCCGTCTGGCCCACGCGATGGGCTACAATGATCCCTGCTTCAAGCAGGGTGACGAAGAGATCCTGGAAGAGTTTGTGCTCAGCCAGAGCGATCCGGCGCTTGCCACGGTTACCTGGGAGACGTTACTGGAGCAAGGGTTCGCGCGCCTCAACCTGCCTCAGCCCTACCTCCCGTTTGCGGAGGGGAACTTTCCGACGGAAACCGGCAAGTGTGAGCTTTACAGTGCTCGCATGGCGCGCGACGGGTACGATCCGCTCCCCGCTTGGGTACCGCCGGAGTCGTGGAGCGGGGAGCGGGGAGCGGAGAGCCGTTACACAATCCGAATTCCGAATTCCGAATTCCGCAATTCACTGATTTGCATCTCACCGCCTGCCCATAACTTTCTCAACTCCACCTTCGTGAATGTGGAGCGGCTACAGGCACGGGAGAAGGAGCCATGCTTATGGATTCATCCGGAGGATGCAGCGGAGCGGGGACTCGCAACGGATGATGTGGCGCGCGTGTGGAACGAGCGGGGCGAGGTGCGGCTTGCCTGTCACGTGACGGGGGATATCATGCGGGGGACGGTGCTTGCGCCGGGGGTCTGGTGGAGCAAGTTCAGCGCTGACGGACGCAACATCAATCAGGTCACATCGCAGGGGGAGGCGGACATGGGGGCTGGGGCGCTCTTCTACGACGCGCGCGTCTGGGTGGAGCCGGTTACTCTTCCCGAGACAGAAAGTCCCACAACATCGCGCCAAGTTGATCCTGCTCGGCAACCTCACGCTGGCGGAGCGTGTGGAGCGCCTCATAATCGAGTAACAGGGCACGTAGGAGATAGGTAAAATCGCGGGCGGCCAGACGGGCGATGTGCTCCTCATAATGGGGCGAGGCATCGAAGAGACGGCCCAGTAGGGAGGTGCGCTGGCCGAGCATGACGAGTTCGTTCAGCCCGGTAGGATGGCATCCTGGCACGCGGCTCAAAGGCAGGAAACAGAGATCCTTCTGGTAGAGGTTGTTCCACACAAAGAGACCGAAACGCACCTCGTCGTGAGCGGGGCCACGCAGGAAGCGTGGCTGCCATGCACGGTACTCGGTTAGGTACGCTGTAGCGCCGGGCGACCAGTAACGGCTGAAGCCCATCGTCTCCATTGCACGAGTCAAGCGCGGCAGCGCGATGTAACGGCGCGGGGCAACCATAGCGGGAAAGGTTGCATGCTTGCGAAAGTCAAACTTTGGTGCATCGACGAGACCCCCTTCCGGCGCAAGCAGGCCCAGCCCCTGGAGCGACGCCCCAATGTTGTGGACGATGTGGTCGAGCACCGGACGATATTCTATCTCTTGTTGACCGAGCAGCATCGTCTCCAGCCCCGCGAGTGCCTCTCGGAAGCGGCGGGCGCGCACCTGCTTCGTCGTCGCATCGCTCGGTTGGAGCATCGCGTCCAGGTTTTCCTCGCGCCGCTCCTCACGGCTCCGGCTCGCTTCAAGCTCCTGGTTGATCGTCTCGACCAGCCAATCCCTCAAAACTACCGCAAGGTCCTTGACCGTGACAATCACATCCTCGCTCGGCTCTCTTCGATTCTTGCTCATCAGTCGTCAGTCCTCACCTAAAACTCGCACTATTGTTTCCAATACGTATCCCACACCCCGCATGTTGCACGCCATCAGGGTGGCAGTCTTTGGCTACTGGCTGAGCTTCTGTAGTGCTGCGAAAATCTTCTCCTCGAGTGTCAAGCCAAGTTCCACTCCCTTTAGCGCGGCTTGCGCCTCGGCGACGGAGTAACCCAGCGCGGTGAGGGCAGAGATGGCGTCGGCATCGGAGGAGGTGGCGGTTGTCATCCCGATCGCGAAGGCGTCGACTTTGTTCTTCAGATCGAGCACCATGCGCTGTGCTGTCTTTTGCCCCACACCTGGAATGCGGGTCAGGATGGCTGGCTCCTCGCCCGCAATCGCTCCGGCAATGGCGTGGGGCTCCATGGCGGAGAGGGCTGCCAGGGCCGCTTTCGGGCCGACGCCCTGTACCGTCAGCAGTAACTCGAACAGCTCCAATTCATCCTGCGTCTTGAAGCCGAATAAGCTCCACTCGTTCTCTCGTACGGCGAGGTGAGTGAAGAGGAATAGTTCCCTGCCCTCCTGCGCCTCCGCCAAAAACGGCGCTGGCACGCGCACGCGGTATCCCACCCCGCGTACATCAAGGATGACCCCATCATCCAGCTTCGCTATCACTTTCCCATCAAGGCTCGCTATCATTCTATCATTCCCTACAGGTTTCTAGGTGTGTTGCGTGTCGCTTGTTCCGTGTTTGGGACCAAGGCACGGAAGTATGGCTACTGATGGTTGATTTCATTATATCATAGCCGAGAAGTGCGAACGGGGCAGCGTTGGTTGGGATGTGCGTCACCTTTGTGTAGAGGCAGGCGGCATGCATGGCGGGAGTGCCTGTCAGCACCCGGTGGCTGATCCTGCCCTGTTGTGGTGCCCTCGCGGGTGACCCAGCGGGGCGTCTGAACGATGTCCGGCATGGCTGATTTGTGTCTGATTTTGGGGAGTTTTGGGGGAATAATGGGGCAAATGAGACACGGATCGGGGTGCGCGGGTGGTGTGTGAAATGTCCGATTTTTGGGGGGTCTAGTCGGAGAAATGTCCGGAGTCGGACATTTTTGGGG